>CAZKGP010000027.1:13874-16150 GCA_964552225.1 uncultured Acetatifactor sp. | reverse complement strand
GAAGAAGGAACAACGGTTATGCTTGTTACCCATGATATAAAAGTTGCGGCACAATGTAAGAAGGTACTTTATATTGTTGACGGAAATATAAAAGGAGAGCATAATTTAAGTGAAGATGCTGCTATCAAAAATCAGCGTGATAGGGAGCGTTCCTTAAATAATTGGTTGATGGAGTTGGGTTGGTAGTGTGAGAAGAGCCATTCTTCTTATGTATTGGTTGCTTAATAGGTATGATTGAATAGGTATGGATGAACTATATGGTAAGGGGGGATATATGATTGATATATTAATTGTGGAAGATAATATTGAACTTGGTACTCTTCTTTGTGATTTTCTGAAATCAGAGGGTTATTCCACAATGCTTTGTGAAACAGGAGAGGAAGCACTTATCTGTTTTGCTGAGAAGGGGGCAAAGCTTGTTGTACTTGATATTATGCTTCCTAATATGGATGGATTTGCGGTGTGTCAGGAGATTCGTAAAAATAGTAATGCTCCCATACTTATTGTTAGTGCCAAAACGGAAAAAGAAGACAAGATGACTGGCTTGATTTTAGGGGCAGATGATTATATTGAGAAGCCTTATGATATTGACATTATGCTTGCAAAAATCAGAGGTATTTTTAAACGTAGATATGAAACCAATGTATTAGTGGATGGAGATATTAAGCTGGATATTGTGAATCGTCGTGTCTATAAAAGAGATGTTGAACTTTCTATGACGGCTAAAGAATTTGATTTATTGTTATTACTTGTGGAAAATAAAGGGAAGGTTTTGAACAAGGATATGATATTTAATAAGATTTGGGGGATGGATAGTTTTTCAGAACCCCAAACCTTAACGGTACATATTAGATGGCTAAGAGAAAAAATTGAGGAAAATCCCAAGGCCTCTGTCCGGATTATAACTGTGTGGGGAGTGGGGTATCGATTTGAATAATGATTTGAAAAATTAATTAAAGTGAGGGAATAATTATGATTTTGAATATTTTACTTTTAGTAGGTCTGCTTGGTTCATTATTAATGTTTGGTGGTGATATGTTATTATACTTTACCATGGGGGATTATAAGACCGATGGCACGTTTAAACCAGTGATAAATATAATGCGGAAATTGCCGGACTGGCGTTTAAAGCTGGGTGGTATTTTAGGACCAATAGCAGCTTTTTTTTATTGTATAGGATTTTTTCATATTGTGATGATTACAGATAAAGAATATTTTAAAATAGCTATCATAACATTTTTGATTTATTGTTTGGGAATAATCATCGGTGGTGCTTACCATTCTCAATGCAGTTATCTGGGATTGTTAAGTAAAGATAACCAGAATGCTGATATGGGGAAAGTTATTAATAATATTAGTTTGTTGTCAATAGTGTCATTTGTTTTTATGGGAATTGCACTTTTTCTATTAGTAGTAATAATGATATTAGGAAAAACCCAATATCCTCGTTGGATATTTGTATTTAGTCCTGGTATTTTATACTTCCTAAAAAACTTATGGAAATTTATACCTCAGCCTTTCCGAATCATTATGTATGGGGGCTGGTATAATTTGATGTTTTCAATTTATTATCTGATATTATTATTGTGCCTTTAGTGTAGAATTTTGAATCCCAAACCTATTGTTGTTTTATATGAGAATATGATAAAATATAATAAATAGCAAATTAAAAAGTTTAAATTTGTGGAGGTATATATTATGGCTGGAAGAATAATAGGTTTAATTTCTTGTTTGATGTGTGCTGTTCCATTTCTTATAATCGCTGTATACAATAAGGACAGTAAAGAACCAATTAACTTTTGGAGTGGAGATAAAACACTAAAATCAAATGTCACTAACATTCATGAGTATAATAAAGGAATGGCAGTGTTATATAAAAAATGTGCAATAGCTTTTTTAATTACAGGAATAGGATGCATGATAACGCTTCCTGTAGGATTAATTATGTTATGCGTTGATTGTACATTGGGGATTTATCTGGCATATCGAAATTATAAAAGGATATTGAATCAATATTCATAAGTTGGCAATAAGCCATGCGCATTCATAAGCCTGCGGCTTATTTCATGCGGGCTAGCGCCCTATAAAAAAGGTTGTATAATATGCCCTTAGTGAGCAAGCTCCCTATTGGTGTATTGTAGGATTTTGGTGTATATAAGTAAGCCATGGCAGCTATGGTAAATAAGCCATGCGCATTCATAAGTTGGCAAAGGAAAGCCAACTTATTTCATGCGGGCTAGCGCCCTATAAAAAAGGTTGTATAATATGCCCTTAGT
>CAZKGP010000027.1:0-13774 GCA_964552225.1 uncultured Acetatifactor sp. | reverse complement strand
GAGCAAGCTCCCTAAGGGCATATTGTACAACCTTTTTTGCATGGCTTAATGCAAAATACATATGTACATGGGTTTGGGGATGGGGTAAAATTGTAGGTATAGAACTAATTATATCAAAATTAGGAGGGGCTATGAATTACGAAAAACTAGATGAAGTTAAGCAGATTATGAATCAGGTTTTTGTTGGGAAAGAGGATGTAGTGGAGAAACTTTTAATCTGTCTTTTGGCAGGGGGACATGCTTTGATTGAGGATGTTCCAGGAGTTGGAAAAACCACGTTGGCGTCTATATTGTCGAGAGCAATTGAGTGTAGTTTTGGGAGGATTCAATTTACTCCAGATACACTTCCAGGAGATATTTTGGGAATGTCTATTTATAATATGAAGTCAGGGGAGTTTGAATTTAGATCTGGGGTGGTTATGAATCAAATCCTTTTGGCAGATGAAATCAATAGAACATCACCCAAAACACAGGCAAGTCTTTTGGAGGCAATGGAAGAAGGACAAGTAACGGTAGATGGTACGGTATATATGCTACCTCAGCCGTTTATGGTAATTGCGACTCAGAATCCGATTGAATTTTTGGGAACTTACCCATTGCCAGAAGCTCAAATGGATAGATTTTTGATGAGGTTTACGATCGGTTACCCTGAAAAGAAAGAAGAAATAAAGATGGCTTCTCAATTCCTAAATGGGATTACAAAAGACATGGTAAAGCCAGTATGTTCTTCACAAACAATACTTGATATGAAAAAAGAAGTAGGGAATATTACCATAAGAGACGCTATATTGGAATACATTGCAGATATTATTGAATTAACCAGAAAAGAAGAGCGTTTTGTGCTAGGTGCCAGCCCAAGAGCATTTCTTGCTTTGGTTAAAGCGTCACAAGCAAAAGCCTATATGGAAAGACGAGATTATGTAAAGCCTGATGATGTAAAAGAGATGGCTATGTATGTTTTAGAGCATAGATTAGTTCTTACATCAGAAGCAAAGATTAGACAGGAAAATTTACCTAATATATTAAGAGGCTTAATTATAAGGACAAAGGTTCCAACTTAAATATTAAAAATAAGCTTAAACATGGAGGACTAATGTGAAAGTACGCAGAATGATATACGGTTTGTTGTGGGTTCTGTCATTGATTGCAATTAGTTTTTATGGTGGAACAATAAGCTATGGTATTTTTTGGGGGCTTACATTAATACCAGTAGTGTCCTTACTTTATTTATTATATGTATACTGGCGTCTATTCTTATATCAAGAAGTGATTATTAAGCATATAGAATGCAGGAACTCAATACCTTATTATTTTGCCATGCAAAATGATGATATGATTGTTTTTTCTAGTGTTAGTGCTAAATTATATTCTGATTTTTCGACTGTGGAAGACATGCCAGAAAATATTCAATTTGAAATACTTCCTGGGGAAAAGATTCGTTTTGAAACGAATCTTACATGCATGTTCAGAGGGGAATATCACATTGGCATAAAAGAAATTGTTATAACTGACTTTTTAAATTTATTATCTATTAAGTATAAAGTTCCTTCGCCTATAAAGGCAACAGTGATGCCGAGAGTTATTAAATTACAAGAGTTAACTAGTATTCCTGATGTAGCAGCATATTTACAAAAGGAAACTTTTTTGCAAGATATTGAATTAGATGTTCAGGTTCGGGATTATGTTCAAGGTGATTCACTGAAACGTATTCATTGGAAAACCTCAGCGAAAGAGCAAACGCTTAAAGTAAGGAATTTAATTGGCGAGGAAAAACAAGGAATAGGTTGTGTGTGTGATACCAAACGAATAAGTGAGCAGATGAAGGAATACCTTCCAGTTGAAAATAAAATTCTTGAAATTCTATTAGCTTTAAGTTTTTATTTTGTCAAAAATAATACAAGAATTGATATGATCTATGAACAATTCGGAATGAAGAAATTAATTATAGATGGAGTAAGAAACTTTGAGCATTTATACAATGAAGTTTCAAATATTATATTTGATAAAAGCAATCATACAGACCAATTGATTTATAATGTATTATCACAAGGCTTATTTATTAATTGTAAAATAGTCTTTTTTGTATTAAGTGAAATTAATACTGTTATTGTGGAGCAAGCTCAAAGGCTATCTGAAGGAGGTAGTATTGTTATAATTTATGTTGCTACTGACTCTGATATTTCTCAATATTATAAGCTAAATACTCTGCGTTTAAAGATTTTTGGAATCCCTATAGAGAGCGAATTGGAGGAGGTGCTGTAATGAGATTAAAGTGGATGCAGCAAGAGAGTAACCTATATCGCTTATTAAGTAATATACTTTTGGGATTTCTTTTTCTTCATATGCTCAATGACTATATAGGTATATTCAAGATAGGACTTGTTCACAATATTGCAGTGTTAGCAGGAAGCATAATATATGCTGGATTTTATTTTTTAAAATCCAAGGCGAAGATTTTGTGGGGACTGTTGATAGGTAATGTACTGTTAATTTTTTTATTGATAAATGGCGGGGAAGACACAGTCCAACTAATATCTTCTTATTTTCATTGGTTTATTAATGTAGGGAAATGGGAAATAGAGTATTTAACAATCTATCAAATAATAAATATTATGGGCATTACACTAATTGCTTTATATATTCAGTATATTAGTGAAAAGGAAATAAAAATCAAGCTAGTATTCTCTGCCTTGATATTATGTTATCTAATATTTAGTATGATATTCAAAAAACCTATCCATAGTATAGGTGTAGTACTTGGAATTACATATATTTTGATGGCCTATTTAGAATGGACAAGATATCGATGGGATAAAAAGAAAAGTAGTGATCATTCATCGGCTCTATTTTGGCTGTTACCTTTTATGGTTATTTATATTATTATACTAATTGTAGTACCTACTCCTGAAACTGCTTTTAAGTGGAAATTTGCAAAGGAAATTTTTTCCCAAATTAAGAGTGGTGTAATTTTAATTGTTCAAAATATGGAAGATGTTATAGGGAAAAATAGTAATTTTGATATTGCATTTTCTGGTTTTTCTGAGGATGCTTCTTTGTTTGGGAATGTGTCAGACAATGATAAAGAAGTAATGCAGATTGAAACACAGAGCAATTTAAAAACCAATATCTATTTAACTGGTAATATATTTAATGAGTTTACTGGTAGTGAGTGGATTCTTACTGATAAAAGTACAGAAATGGAAAGACAGATAGATACGTTGGAAACAGTGTATGCCATAAAAAGATATGAAAAACTTAATTTAGAAAATTATGTACAATTTTCTAAACTTCATATTGAATATTTGTATATTAATACAAGATATGTGTTTGCACCATTAAAACACTATATGATGAGTTTTCCAGAAAAGAAATTACAAATAAAAGATGCTGGCGATAATATTCTTTTTACTAAAAAGAATGGATATGGAACAGAATATGATTTGCAACTTTTGCAGATGAACTTAGGTGATGCGGGATTTCAGAACATGCTAGAAGATCAGTATGGATATAAATATGAACAAGAATCTTCAATAGGGGAAGAAAATCGAGTAGTACTATATGAATTACAGCACCATAATGTGATTAGACCTCAAAAGAAAATGATTAAAGAAGATGAATTAAATAAGAGAAAAATAAGGATTCAGGAAATATATGGACAGCCAGTTGAAGTTAGTCAAGAAGTAAGAGCCTATTTAGATAATGTAACTGCTGGCAAGGTAACAACACTGGAAAAGCTTCAAGCAATTGAATCAGCCCTCTCACAAATGACATATAGTACATCTCCGGGGCTTGTTCCAGAGGACAAGGAGTTTTTGGATTATTTTCTTCTAGAAAGCAAGGAAGGATATTGCAGTTATTTTGCGACTGCTTTTGTACTACTTGCTAGAGCAGAGGGCGTTCCTGCTCGTTATGTACAAGGGTTTTGTGTAGATGTTGATAAGCTAGGTAAACAGACCATATCAGTTAAGTCAAGTATGGCACATGCTTGGCCAGAAGTATATTTAGATAGTATTGGTTGGATACCATATGAACCGACTCCTTCCTATGGAGAAATACGCAATACTTCTTGGAAGACATTCAATAAAAATGAAATGAGTTTAGAGGAAGATGATGAATTAGTATTACTACCGATAGAAGAGGAAGAACTCCCTGAAGTCGTAGATGTGGAAGAAAATACAACAGCTACTCAGATTCCTTTTATTGTATTATTTTCATTAATATTTATCTTTTTTAGTGCAATAGTATTTATAATACTTGATATTTTCTTTGCAAAGTGTAGATATAGCAAAATGGATTTGCAGGAAAAATTAAAAGTTACTTTAATGGAAAATATGAATATATTATCACTTATGGGATATTCCTTACGAGAAGGTGAGACTTTAACAGAGATTAAAATGCGCGTTAGGCTTGAAGTGGAAGATGAAATACTGTCATTGAGTTTTATTAATCTATATGAAGAAACTATTTATGGTCACAGAGAGTTAACGAATGAATTAATAGGAAGTGTAAGAGAAGAACAGAAAGAACTGTTACATAGTTTAAAACAGCAAAAAGGAAGGTTTTGGATGAAATTGGTAAAACTCTACTTTATGAGGAACAGAGGATTTGATAAAAAAGGAGGGCATTCATCTGAAAATATTAGATAAAATGATACTTGTGTTTGTTTTGCTTATGTGCTTCATTACTGTAGGCATAAACATGTACATGTATAAGGCAAGCTCCAATGAAGATAGGCCTTATCGGGTAGAGGGAAATAGAATTGCCCTAACGATAGAAGAGAATGGCTTGGAATATATTAATTTAGCGGATTATCAGTATATTGTTAATGTTGAAAAACATACAGGGGATGATGTTTTTTTTAGCCAAGATAACAATGACTATTTTATAAAGAACATTAATAATGAGCTGTACCGATTTGATTATAAAACAGATACAAATAATGATATAACGAAACAAATGTTAAGTATAAATATTGTATTTATTATGATAACTTTAATGATAGCAGCAGTACTTACTTATGTTAAATATAAAATATTAAAACCTTTTAACATGCTAAGTGATGTGCCTTATCAAATATCTAGAGGAAATTTAACTGTGCCTCTAAAAGAACATAAGGGTAAAATGTTTGGGAAATTTGTGTGGGGAATGAATGTGCTGAGAGAGAATATGGAGGAGCATAAGGCCAAGGAACTAGAACTGCAAAAAGAAAAGAAAACCCTTATCTTATCAATATCCCATGATATAAAAACGCCTCTTTCTGCCATTAAACTTTATGCAAAGGCTCTTTTAACAGATTTATATGAAAGTAAGGAAAAGCAATTAGAAGTTGCTCAAAATATAAACGACAAAGCAGATGAAATAGAACAATTTGTTTCTCAAATTATAAAAGCATCCAGTGAAGAATTCATAAATCTTGAGGTGGTAAATAATGAATTTTACTTTTCTAAAATGCTGGAGGGAATACAGGCATTCTATACCGATAAGCTTAAAATGCTGAATATAGAATTTGTAGTTGATGGAACGTATGATTGCCTACTATTGGGTGACCTTGATAGGAGTATTGAGGTGCTACAAAACATAATTGAAAATGCCATAAAATATGGTGACGGTCAATACATAAGACTGTCTTTTTCAAATGAAGAGGAATGTCGGCTGATTACAATTACCAATAGTGGCTGTATGTTATCAGACAGCGACTTTCCTCATATTTTTGATAGCTTTTGGCGTGGCTCCAATGTAGGGAGACATAGTGGAAGCGGTTTGGGGTTATATATCTGCCGACAGCTTATGAATAAAATGAACGGAGAGATATTTGCCCAAAAGGATAAGGATATGATGTCAGTTACAACCGTATTTCGATTGGCTTAGACATTAAGCTTCAATTGTACGAATGAGATTAACCATTTCAACGGCACTTAGAGCACAGTCATATCCTTTGTTTCCTGCTTTTGTTCCAGCACGTTCTATAGCCTGTTCAATATTTTCTGTAGTTAGTACACCGAATAAAACAGGGATATCGCTATTTAGTGACACTTGTGCCACACCTTTGGACACTTCACTGCATACATAATCATAATGGCTTGTGCTACCACGAATTACGGCGCCAAGACAAATGACAGCATCATATGCCCCACTTTTTGCCATTTTAGAAGCAATCAGAGGAATCTCAAAAGCACCTGGTACCCAGGCAACAGAAACATCTTCCTCTGATACACCGTGTCGTAGTAAACCGTCCATGGCTCCACCTAAAAGTTTTGATGTAATAAACTCGTTGAATCTGGCTGCAACAATACCAACTTTCATATCAGTAGCCACTAATTTTCCTTCATATGTTTTCATTTTAATATCCTCCATTTTATAATTAATTTTAATATTGTAAAATATGTCCCATTTTTTCTTGCTTTGTTTTTAAATAAAATAAATCGTGAGCGGTAGCATTCATTTGAATTGGCACTCGTTCCACTATTTTCATACCAAAGTCAGAAAGTTGATAAACCTTATCTGGATTATTGGTTAGCAAGCGCATTGTTTTTACTCCCAAATCTCGTAAAATTTGAGCACCAATATAATATTCTCGTAGGTCACCTTCAAAACCAAGAGCCAAGTTAGCCTCTAAGGTGTCCATGCCGCCATCTTGTAACTGGTAGGCGCGAAGCTTGTTAATCAAACCAATGCCTCGTCCTTCTTGTCTCATGTAAAGAAGAACTCCACGACCTTCTTCCTGAATTTGTGTCATGGCAGCAGCAAATTGTTGGCCACAATCACAGCGTAGTGAGCCAAAGGCATCTCCTGTAAGACATTCAGAATGGATTCGACATAGGAGGTTTTGCCCATCTCCAATATCCCCCTTTACTAAAGCAACATGGTGTTCTCCATTTAATTGATTGACATAGCCGTAAGAAGTAAAATCTCCATATTTTGTAGGCATTTTAGTGATTGCTACTTGCTCTACCAGCTTATCGTGCTTTTTACGATAGTTCTGTAAATCCTTGATAGTAATAAATGCCATTCCCCATTGTTTGGCCAACTGAATCAACTCTTTGGTGCCCATCATGGTGCCATCCGTTCCCATAATCTCACAGCAAAGACCACATGGCTTCAAACCAGCCAAACGCATCAAGTCTACAGTTGCCTCGGTGTGACCCGAACGCTCTAATACTCCATTTTTCATGGCTAGTAAAGGGAACATATGACCAGGTCTTCTAAAGTCCTCTGGTTTGGCATTCTCAGATACACATTTCATAGCAGTAGCAGACCGCTCTGTGGCGGAGATACCAGTAGTAGTGCTAATGTGATCAATAGAAACTGTAAATGCTGTTTCATGGTTATCTGTATTCTGTGTGACCATTTGAGGGATTTGTAACTTTTCTACATATTCCTCAGCCATAGGCATACAAATAAGCCCTTTTCCATGAATTGCCATAAAATTAATGTTTTCTGTAGTAGCAAATTCTCCAGCACAAATGAAATCGCCCTCGTTTTCCCGATCTGGATCATCTGTCACTAGAATAATTCGCCCCTGACGAAGTTCTTCTAAAGCTTCCTCAATCGTATTATATTCAAACATATTTAAACCTCCATTCTATATTAATTAAATAACCCATGTTCTTTCAAAAAGTCTACAGTTACCCCAGTAACTGGCTGTGGCGAAGCTGTCAATGACAGCAACCGTTCTACATATTTTCCAATTACATCGTTTTCAAGATTTACCATGTCACCTACATGTTTTTCTCCTAGTATAGTAATACTATTTGTATGTGGAATAATAGAAACCTGAAAAGAATCTTTCCATACTTTTGCAATCGTCAAACTAATGCCATCAATGGCAATAGAACCTTTTTCCACAATATACTTCATAATTGACGCATCGGTTTGGATTGTGTACCAGATGGCATTGTCATCTCGCTCTAATTTTGAGATTTTCCCCAAACCGTCAATATGACCTGATACTATATGACCGCCAAACCGCCCGTTTGCTACCATGGCTCGCTCTAGATTAACCCGGGCTCCTGCTTTTGCAGTACGAAGAGAGGAGCGATTCAATGTTTCATGCATAACATCGCATGTAAACGTATGGGCACCTAAAGCAGTTGCTGTAAGACAAACACCATTTACTGCAACACTGTCACCAATTTTTAGATCTGTAAAAATTGCATTCCCCTGAATTATTAGAACAGAAGAGTGCGCACCCAACCGGACAGTTTTAACAATTCCAATTTCTTCAACAATTCCCGTAAACAATATGTTCTACCTCACTTTCTATTAAAAAATCTTCTCCGAGTGGTATGACAGTAGTGTTTTTTAATCTAACAGCATGTTCAGGATTATCGATTCCAAGACCACTAATGGGAGTTTGTGCAGTTGCGCCTCCAAAAAGCTTAGGGGCAATATAAGTCTGCACCTTATGTACAATACCACTTTCCAACGCTGCCCAATTCAACGTTCCCCCTCCCTCTAACATAATGCTGTCTATGCCTTCCGCTCCCAATAATGTCATTAGTTCATTTAGTTCCACACGATGATTATTAGAACTAGTAGTAATAATACGGCATCCAGCAGAAATGTAAGGCTCATGTCGTGTAATATCTGTACAACAAGTAGCTAGAATAGTGGGAATTTGTAAGGCTGTCGTTACTACATTAGAGTCTAAAGGTGTACGGAGCTGACTGTCACATACAATGCGAATTGGATTTTTGCTATGTTCCAACCTACAATTTAACATAGGATTATCTTGTAAGATGGTGCCAACACCCACCATAATGGCACTGTAATAGTGCCTATCCTGATGAACTTTGTGACGGGCAGTTTCTCCAGTAATCCAGCGGGATAATCCTGAGTGGGTAGCTATTTTCCCATCCATAGTCATAGCGTATTTCATGACAACAAAGGGGGTTTTCGTACTGATATAGTGGAAAAACACTTCATTTAGCTGATTACATTCTTCCTGCAAAATGTGTTCTGTTACCAATACCCCATGTTCCCGTAAATATTGAATACCCTTACCACATACAAGTTCATTTGGATCTTCAGAACCGATGACAACTCTAGCAATTCCATTTTCTACAATTGCTTTTGTACAAGGGGGCTGATGTCCATAGTGACTACAAGGTTCCAGTGTCACATAGAGAGTAGCTCCCTTGGGAGATTCTGTACAATTAGCAATTGCATTGGGCTCTGCATGTAACTCCCCATATCGCTTATGACACCCTTGTCCAATGATGCGTCCCTCTTTGACTAAAACAGCTCCTACCATAGGATTTGGAGAAACCCAGCCTTTTCCTTTTAAAGCCAAACCTAGAGCAATACGCATATATTCAATATCGTTCATCAGATACCTCCTTTAAGAACTTATTAAGAATAAAAAAACCTTGAACATAAAATGTTCAAGGCATTGGTAGTGTAAATAAACGCAGACATCCTGCGCATAGTTCCAATCTTCTTTCATCCAGACTTTACTGTCGGCTTCGGAATTACACCGAATCATGCCTTACGGCTCGTGGGCTTTACCACCGGTAGGGAATTGCACCCTGCCCTGAAGATTTTTATTTAATTAGTCTGTATCATACCACCAACATGAATGTGTGTCAATGCTATAAAAAAAACTTGACAACCACCTTGGGGGTCGGCTTATGCTTAGTGTGAGAAGAATATCTAAGGTGCCAAAGTACGTCACCTAAGATAATTCTAAGTCTCACACGGATGAATGCAAAAGACGTATTCTTCACATTTTTTGAATGTCCGCTAAGCAGACAGAAGGGAGTTAGTATGTTAATAAATGAAGTAAGTAAAATGACTGGTTTAACTAAAAAGGCAATAGAATATTATACGGTGCAGGGATTAGTATCACCATCTGTTTTAGAAAATGGCTATAGGGATTATAGCCAAGAAAATGTGGAGCAGCTTATTAAGATTTCCGTTCTCCGAAAGCTTGGAATCGGTACAGAGGATATTAGAAAAGTTCTTTCTGACCAAACAAGAAGTGCGTTGCAAAAGTTATCCGTTCAGAAAGAGTTAGATGTTCAAAGAGAGCACTGGAAGAATACCGTACTGAACCAGTTAGGGAAGGGGAAAAGTTATTCAGAAGTAAATGAGGAATTGATTGCCATTGAGCAGAATAAAACAATTACAGAAAAACTGTTAGAGGCCTTTCCTGGATATTATGGGAGATTTGTTTGTATGCATTTTGCTAGATTTTTGATGGAACCAATTAAAAATGACGAACAACAGGTTGCCTTTGATACAATTATCTCCTTTTTGGATAATATGCCTACATTGATACTTCCTGATGAATTGCAAGAACTTTTAAGGGAAAGCACAGATCATATTGGTACAGAAGATATATCTCACATGCTTGAAAAAACCAAGACATCTATAGAAAATCCAGAGGAATTTATGTCTAACAACAAGGAATTCATAGAGCAGTATATGGCATTCTTGCAATCGGAGGAGTATAAAAATTCCCCCCTTTATAAACTAAAGATGCTTATGAAGCAATTTAATAGCACAAGTGGATATAATGATGTATTTATTCCTGCTTTAAAAAAGCTAAGTAGCTCCTATGAGGAATATTATAAACAAATTGAATCAGCAAATGAAATATTGATAGCTAATTATCCTGATATAAATTCAATTGATGATTTTATCTAACTATTATATAATTACAAGAAGTTGAATAAAAAATGTGCATTCAACTATTGATTTGTATGCACGTCGCACGCGCAGAAGGGTAAATATAGATGGAAATTAAATTTAAAAGTTTTGAAAAGGAAGATTACCAATTAGTCTATGACTTTTTTGTGGAGTTAAATCAAAAAGATAAATTGCATATTAATTGGAACTGGGCAAGATGGGAGTGGATGTATTTTCATGAGGATTTTGATAAAAGTTTGATTCATTCTATCGGATTATGGATAACGGAAGGAAGAATAGTTGGAGCAGCCGTGTATGATCAATATTTAGGAGAGGCTTTCTGTGGTGTCTTACCTAGTTTTGAAGAAATCTTACCTGAAATTATAGATTATTCATATGAGAATCTGAAGGATGAAAACGGTTTGGGCATTGCTGTCAATGATCAAAACGATTATATGAAATTATTACTTGATAAACAGGGATTTGAGCAGGTAGAACAAGATGAAAGTTTACTTAAAATTATGCTGGAAAATCAGCTAAAATATGAAATTTATCCTGAATTCCTAATGAAAGAGGTGATTTTTCCCAAAGATGAATATGAATATAAAATGGTTCTTTGGAAGGGCTTTGATCATGGAGATGATGTAAAAGAATTTGAGCAAAGCATAGCTAATAAAGGTCTTAATGATGATTCTGATTATCCACATAGAAATCCTTTACTGTCACTTTCCGTATTGGATCATACAAAAAATCATGTTGCACATTGCACTTGCTGGTATGATAATAGAACAGACTATGTATATGTAGAACCAGTATGTACTATTCCCCAATATCGTGGGAATGGACTTGGAAAGGCTGTAGTTTATGAGGAGCTGAACCGCTGTCATAGTCTAGGTGCAAAACATGCATTTGTAATATCAGACCAAGAGTTTTATAAAAATATTGGGTTTACATCAGAATCTCATTATACATTTTATTGGAAAAAATAAATAGTGGTTATGAACTTAAAAGCGTAACCTTGGAATAATATATTATTAAAGCTAAAATAGGAGAACATTGAAATGAAAAAATGGACTAAATTAAGTATGGTAACTGCACTAACTATAGCTATACTTGCAGGCTGTGGAGCACAAGGGGAGACAGCGAAAGAAGATACGATTTCCTTGAATGAAACGGCATCCATAGAGGAAATAACATCCATAGATGTAGCAGGGCTCCATCATGTGAATATTAATATAGAAAATTATGGAACCATTTCAGTAGAGTTAAATGGAGATGTGGCACCCATTACAGTAGCAAATTTTTTGCAACTAGCAGATAAAGGATTTTACGATGGGTTAACCTTTCATAGAATTATTAAAGGGTTTATGATGCAAGGTGGCGCCTCTTTGGGAAATGAAGCGGGTGGTTCCGTGGAAAGCATTGTGGGAGAATTTGCTCAGAATGGTATAGAAAACCCCCTTCTTCATACTCGTGGAGCAATTTCCATGGCACGTTCCACAGGAATGGATACTGCAAGTTCTCAATTTTTTATTGTACATGAAGATAGTCCACACTTAAATGAACTCTACGCCTGTTTTGGTTATGTGACAGAGGGAATGGAGATTGTAGATGCTATTTGTGAAGACACCAAGGTAGAAGATGATAATGGGACAGTGGCGAAAGAAAATCAACCGAGAATAGAAAGTATTGTAGTTGTAGATTGAAAGGATGCTGGCATTAAATAAATAAACATTCCACTCATATTATAAATTACCATTATTTGCCGAAATATATAGTAGGATAATGCTGTGTTATATAATCAAGGAGGATGAGAATATGAATGGAATCAATCAATCTACTTACGCACAAACCGATACTACTTATCGCAATATGAAAACTTCAGAATCTGCTTCATCTACTACTCAAAAGACATCAGAAACTGATGGAAAAAGCGAAGTAAAGGGAGCCAATACTTATGGTAATCCCAAACTGAGTGAAACAGGATTAGCTTATTATAATTCTCTAAAGAAGAAATATGGTAATCTAAATTTTATTCTAGTATCATCAGATAAGAAACAGGAAGCAGAAGCCGTGAAGGGGAGTTTTGCTAATGTAGGAAAATTCACGGTATTAATTGACACTGACAAAATAGAAAAAATGGCAACAGATAGTTCTTATCGGAAACAAATAGAAGGTACTATACAAAGTGCAACTCTTAAAATGGCACAAATGTCAAGTGATTTGAATGCCTCTACCAGAAGTGTGACTGCCTTTGGCATGAGCATCAACAAGAACGGTGTGACATCTTTTTTTGCTGTAATAGACAAGTCCCTTGTGGCACAAAGAGAACGTATTGCCAAAAAGGCCAAGGACAACAAAGATACTAAAAAGACAGAAGCTAAAAAAGCGGAACAGAAAAAGGCGGAAGAGCTGTTAGCAGAAAAAAGAAAAACTACCGTTGAGGATGAGAATACAGTTACTTTTACCGCTAATACTCCAGAGGAACTATATAAACAAATTCAAGATTATGAAATGCTGTTCGGTGATACAATGTATACTGAAGAGGAAGAAGCATTAGGAAAATCCATTGATTATTTTTTATAAAATAAAAAGAAAATTTAGACAAATCCTTTTTGATGTTATGTGCTTAATTAGCAAAGACAGCAAAAAGGATTTTTTTAATTAGAGTGAATTACATTGGAGGTCATAAAAGTTAGAAAAAATCATAAAATGTTAGAGAAATACAAATATAAAAGTTTGCTGATATAAAAATGTCGAAATGTTAGATTATAATATAGTGTATGATTATAAACCAAACTAAATAACGAATTTACCGTAACGAATAAAAGCATGAAAATTAAAATAATAATTTCGAATATTTTAAAAAAACAAGATTTTAACATATGAACGGGAATGAAATAAAAATTTGCCCAAAAAACAATGTAAAATATTGTAATAAAACTAACTTTTTTTGTTAGAAATTGTAAAAATGGCTTATGTTAAATTTTGTTTCATAAAAAGTAACAAATAATTTGATATTTTACTAATATAATAGTATAATTCAAATGATAATATTATTTTCCGAAACTCTGTGTAAGGAGACCATTGATGAATAAACAATACAAAAAGTATATTGGCATTCTTATCGCTACTCAAATGTTTA
>CAZKGP010000026.1:0-16496 GCA_964552225.1 uncultured Acetatifactor sp. | reverse complement strand
GTTATAATATACAAATAAAAATGGACTTACCAATTGATTAAATAGACACCACAGAACAGATGGGAATAACGAACATATGAAGATTCTTGTAGTAGATGATGAAATTGAAATTGCAGATTTAGTAGAGCTATATTTAATAAATGATGGATATGAAGTAATTAAATGTCATACTGGGAAGGAGGTCTTGGAGGCAATTGAAAGCATGGGGCATGAGATACGATTGGCACTTTTGGATATTATGCTTCCTGATATTGATGGGTTTAGTATTTGCAGAAAAATAAGAGAAAAATATGTTTTCCCAATAATGATGCTGACTGCTAGAACGGAGGATTTAGATAAAATTAGTGGTTTGTCTTTTGGTGCAGACGATTATATTACCAAACCGTTTAATCCTCTAGTAGTCATTGCTAAAGTAAAGGCACAGCTTAGGAGATTCACCAGCTATAACTCTGAAATAGTAAATGACAATCCGCCATATGAAGAGAATGTGTTTGAATATGATGGATTGGTGATTAATAAAAATACCCACCAGTGTTTTCTATTTGATAAGGAAATTTTGCTTACACCCATAGAGTTCAAAATTCTCTTTACTTTGTTTGAAAATAGAGGTAATGTGGTGTCGGCGGAAACTTTATTTGAGACAGTCTGGGAAGAGAAATTTCTACAATGCAACAATACGGTAATGGTTCACATTAGAAGGATAAGAGAAAAATTGCAAGAGCCACCAAGGAATCCCAGATATATAAAAACAGTATGGGGAGTAGGGTATAAAATTGAAACAGGAAAAAATTAAGAACAGCTTAGTTAAAAAAATATTTATGAGGAGTCTATTAAAAAAAATGTAATATATACACTTTTATGGATTATAGTTTATATTGTTATGTCATTGACTCAAAAAATCATGGGAGAAGTAACTAGCTATGCTCAATTTGATGTAAAATCATCAGGAGTACCCAATATCTACACCAAGATTACGAAGCAAATTGTGCTTCCGGCACTTCTTAATTGGTTGATTGTATTTATTGTGTATATAATTGGTCTGATTATCATTATTTTTACGGAATTTTTAAAGGTAATTAAATGCATAACATATATAGATAATGGCTTAGATAATTTGGAAACTGCACTATATTTTCCTTCCAATATTAAAAGTATTGAATATAAATTATTAGATATCAGACAGTCTTTTAATGATAAAGAAAAACAATTGCAGGATGAAAAAGATAAGAAACATAATATGATAATATACCTTGCCCACGACCTTAAAACACCTTTAACATCTGTTATAGGGTATCTAAATTTACTGGAGGAAACACCCGATCTGCCCATAGAGCAACGTGCAAAATATACCAAAATCACACTGGATAAGGCATACCGATTGGAACAACTGATTAATGAATTTTTTGAAATAACAAGCTATTATGATGAAACAATCATACTCGAATATAGTAAAATTGATTTAAATATTATGCTGGAGCAAATGGCAGATGATGCTTGAGAGGGGATTGCTGTGTGAATTTAGCTTTAGCGAAGATATTAAAATAGAGGCAGACCCAGATAAACTAGCAAGAGTATTTGATAATCTTATGAAAAATGCTGTAAATTATTGTTATCCCAATTCCACTATCTATATCAATACTGAATTAAAGGATGGTCAGGTATATATTACATTTCATAATACAGGTGACGAAATATCCCAGCATAATTTACAGAACATCTTTGAGAAATTCTACAGAATGGATTCCTCAAGAAAAAGTAAATCAGGTGGCTCTGGCTTAGGCTTGGCGATTGCTAAGAATATTATCCAGCTTCATAAGGGTGAGCTGACAGTGGAGTCCGTAGGGAAGAATATTGTGTTTACCGTTAACATACCAGTGAACAGATATCATCAAATCTCAGTAAATTAATAAACGTAAGAATTTGTATAGGATAACTTAAAATTTAGAAAGCTTCCAATATATATAATTATATAGATTGGAAGTTTTTTTGCTATTCCAATTTATATGATGTGGGAAAGGTGCGTGCTGTAGCGCGTAAATGGGTGTATCTATGAAGTTATTGATTAAAATAAGTATTGTGGCAATTGGTGCAATATTATTAAGTGGATGTAGTAATAATCAAGAAGGCAATGGTAAAGGGTCTGTTATAGCTATGGGAAGATATGTGGAAGAACCAGCGGAAGAGATAGTGGATGAGGACTTATTTTCTGGTAATTATATATCTACGTCCCCCGATGGGGATAAAATGATTTCCCAGTATATAGATTATAACAACTACGATAATTACATAATGAATGGTGAAAATAAGAAGATTCAGTTATCAGAATTATCAGCAGAGAGTAATGTTTTTTCATTTTATGGAAATGATAATTTTTTCTATGGAATTCAATCAGGTAAAGTATATCAAGTAAACCCCAAAAGTGGAGATGCCTTGTTCCTATTTGAGATACCAAGCTATGCATCTTATGGAGCAACTAATGGAAAAATTCTATATGTTGCGGATATAGAGGGGATACAAATTTATGATTTGGAGAAAAAAGAGCTATTACAGCAGGATGAGACATTAAATCAATTATTACTACCTCTAATTCAACCAGGAATGGGCGGTCAGCCATTTCTGCTCAATCCTGATATGGAAAGAGAAGGACTCTATATCGTAACAAAAGATGGATTGTTCCACCATGTTTTGTATGAAACTCAGATGCAACAAATTATGATTGGCTCTTTATACAGTATGGGCGATCGAACCAAGTCATTTATCAATATGACCATTACGGAGGAAGATGACCACAATATTTATAACATTCTTTATACCGATGGAAGCATGATGAAATATGTTTTTGATGAAACACTACCTGCAGTGCCGGAAACTGAGCTGCGAATTTATGGAATATATGAGGATATCAATGTGAGACAAGCAGTAAGTGCTTTTCAGAATTTGCATCCTGAATTATATGTAAAATATGAAGTTGGTATTTCTGGAGAAGATGGAGTAACGTTAAGTGATGCATTGAAAAACCTAAGTACGGAGTTGGTGGCAGGGAGGGGGCCCGACATTCTGCTAATGGATAATATTCCATATGAATCTTATGTGGAAAAAGGAATATTGGCGGAGTTGAGTCTGATTCTGGAACAGTCCGAGAACACTTACTTTCAGAAAATTATAAATGGTTTAAAGATTAGGGAGAATCTGTATACCATTCCTGTCTCTTTTTCCATTCCTATTCTTGGGGGAAGTAATTCTAAACTGACAGAGATAACTAGTCTTTCTCAAATGGCAGATTTATTAGAAGAAGAAAGAGAACATAAAACATCAGGAAATATCTTCAGTTTTATTAGTCCCAAGAGAATCCTTCGTCTATTGTCTCAGTCTTCTCAGGGGGCTTGGATGACTACGGAAGGGGAGCTGGATAAAGAGGCTCTTAGGGATTTTTTAACACAATCTAAGCGTATTTATGAGGCACAGATAGCGGGACTAAGCAAAGAACAAATTGAAGGGGAATATTATAACCCATCTTTTTCCAGTGAAGCAGGAACAAGAACTAGTATATTATTCAATCATTTTGAAACATATGGGATAAAAACCGCGACAGCAAATGCAATGTATCAAGATCAGTCATACTTTGCAGATTACTTAAGTGATAATGCCTTTGAGTTTATGCTTTTTCTATGTTTATTGGATGAAATTGAGGGGGATTATGCAATGATGCCTGGGCAAAAGCAGGGAACATGCCTGGTATCTACTTTAATATCCATAAACAGTGCTACCCAAAGAACGGAAGAAGCAAGTCAGTTTGTATCTTATATGTTGTCCTATGAATTCCAGAAAAGTGAAAATTTTGTTGGTGTACCAATCAACCAAGAAGCATATTATGCAAAACAGAAACATCCACATCCAGAAAGACCAGCTGATCAAAAAGTTACTGGTATAGGTATGAGCGATGATAACGGTTTTAAAAGTTTAGATGCATTTTGGCCAGATGAGAATGAATTTCGAAAATTAAATAATTTAGTGGAAGGCATTATAGGGGTGAATCTTTGCAATGATACTATTTTTGAAGCGGTGATGGAGCTTGGTCCTAAAGCCCTTACAGGGGAAGTGAGTGTAGAGGACGTGGTTGCAGAGATTGATAAGAAGGTGCAAATATATCTTGCGGAATAGTGCGTGAACGGTGCGAAGCAGTCATAATCATTCCATTCGCCCTGCGCCCGTCCGACGGGCGCATGATTTCGCTCGGCAAAAAACGTAGCGGTATTATAATTTCACCTGCGTCTGCGACTTGGTGAAATCAAGTGCCGACGTTTTTTAACGGGGCTCATTGGAACGGTTATGACTGCTGCGCATCTATTCTTCCCACTCGTTCTTAAGGGCGATTAAGGACGGTAGATTTTGATAGTTATGAAGTGAATTAGACTGGGGATGTGGCATGGGGGGAAAGGGAAATGGGAGGGAGGAGAAAATTTGAGGAATTGGGTTAGAAAGAGAACGTTTGCGAAGTATATGTTTTTACTTCCGGGGGTGATGGGAGTAGGTTTTTTGGTTGTAATTCCGTTTGTAGATGTGATAAGGCGGTCTTTTTTTACAGCGTTGTCAGGACAGTTTGTTGGGGTTCAAAATTATGGTACGGTTTTTGAAAATAGTGCATTTCGTTTGGCGGTGGTGAATACATTGCGGTTCGTAGCTGTTTGCCTTCCATTGCTTCTGATTAGTAGTCTTTTGATGGCGGTACTTTTAAATCATTTTATAAAATGGGAAAAGTATAAATACTTATATTTGGCGCCTATGGCAATGCCTGCGGCAACAGTGGTTCTAGTATGGAAAATGCTTTTTAATAAGCAAGGGTTCCTTAATATGTGGCTGGGCAGTCATGTGGACTTTATGGGTGAAAACAGTGCTTTTTATATTTTGGTAGGGAGTTATATTTGGAGAAATTTTGGTTATACATTGGTGCTGTGGCTGGCGGGTCTTAAGAACATATCCAACGATATTCAGGAAGCTGCAAAGGTAGATGGTGCAGGCAGTATTCGATGTTTTCTGTTTGTTGTGCTTCCTAATCTAAAGGGAAGTGCTTATACCATTACTATTTTATCTTTCCTAAATTCCTTTAAGGTATTTCGGGAGGCCTATATGGTAAGCGGTTCTTATCCTCAGGAGAAAATATATTTGTTGCAGCATGTATTTAACAACTGGTATACCAATCTAGATATGGATAAGTTGGCAGCAGGTGCAGTGGTAACGGCTCTGGTGCTAGGAAGCTTTAGTTTACTGCTACAGAAATTATGGGACAAAAAAGAGTAGAGAAAATTCAGTCAACGTGGAGAGGAACTATGATAAGAAGAATAACAAAAGTGTTTTTTTGGATATTGGCGGTAGGAGTTGGTATTGTGTTCTGCTTACCCGTTCTGGTGTTACTATTTGGCTCCCTTGCGGATGAAATAGAATGGGTGGGACGTATGAGGCCTGTATTGTTAGATAATACAGAATACATAAAATGGAAGTGGATTCCCGATTATCCTACCTTACAGCATTATAAAGAACTATTGTTTTATACCCCTCAGTATCTTGTATTGTTCTGGAATTCTATAAAAATGACTGGTTGTATTTTGCTTGGACAGCTTATTATTGGAGTGCCTAGTGCGTGGGCATTTGCAGTATATGATTTCAAAGGTAAAAAAGTGCTTTTTTCCCTTTATATTATTCTTATGCTTTTGCCATTTCAAGTAACTATGCTTTCTAAGTATCTAGTTTTGGATGCTTTGAATTTATATAATACACAGGCAGCAGTCATCCTGCCAGCGATATTTTCAACCATTCCCGTATTTCTTATGTATAGGGGATTTTCAGAGATTCCAAAGGAATTGCTGGATGCAGCAAGAATAGATGGGGGAGGAGAATTTCAGATTGCAATTAAAATAGGTCTGCCCCTTGCTAAAAGCGGTATTCTTGCGGCTTTTATACTGGGTTTTCTAGAATATTGGAATATGATGGAGGAGCCATTGGCATTTCTAAAGGACAAAGCGCTATGGCCATTGTCACTTTATCTGCCAGAAATAAGTATGGCACAGGCAGGACGGGCATGTGTCGCCTCTGTGCTTGTACTGGTGGTGTCTTTATTTATGTTTGCTATATTTAGAGACTCTTTGGAAAAGGGCATTTTATTTTCAACGCTAAAAGGGTGAAAAGAATGGCTCTGGCGAGTCATTCTTCACAGATAGTGAAAGATACAAGAAAGGTTTGGATGTTTTATGAGAGGAAAAAGACGGAATGCGATTATTGGGTTTGGTATATTTTTGGGTTTTATGGCTATCTGTACAATCGTGTCAAAGGGGATCTACAGATCAGGGCTTCCGAAAGTTGTAGTTTCTAGGCCAGAACAGAAAAGTATTTCCCATGAAATCAAGGGAAGCGGTATGGTGAAGCAGGGGCAAGAATATGGAATTTATGTAGAGGAAGGGCTTAGGGTAGCCACTATTTTGGTGCGTAATGGTGATGTATTTGAGCCAGAGGAACCGCTATTTCAGATTGAAATGAATGACCTTCAAGATAAAATTGAAGAAAAAGAAATAGAACTTAAGAAAGCTGCTAGTCAGCAAAAAGAAAGTAAGCAAAACGCAGTGGAGGAAAGGCTGGATAGAAAAACTGCAACAAGTCGGGCAGAAATAGACTATAAGCGCATTATTCGGGATGCAGACTTGAAAATAAGCAGGGCAAGAGAAGACTACTTTAAAGCTGAAGAAAAATTAAAAAAATATGAACAATCCATAGGCCAAGGAACCGTCAGTGGAGGCAATAATGAAACTGCTGTGCAAGAGAATCTTGTACAGATGAAACAGGAATTAACTCAATATGCCAGAATCGTAGAAGATGCTATTTTAGCAAAGGAGCTGGCTTTAACTACTGCAGAAAGGACAATAGAGGATGCTCGTAATGGAGAAAAGGAGAACTATTCCTCAGCTTCTGAAGGGTATATGCTTGATAAAGAGTATGGAGAGAAGCAATTGGACCGGTTGAAGGAGCTTAGAGAAAGTGATGGGTGGATATACGCCGATATGAGTGGGCGTGTCATAGAACAGCGTCTTGCCATAGGAGAACGGACACAAGACAGAGCATCTTTAATTTATGCCTATGATGATGGAGAGAGAATTTTGGATGCTGTTATTACCAGAGAGGAAGCTTCGGATGTAATGGTAGGGGATATTTTTAAATTGAAGACCAATCTACCAAGTGGGAAACTTATAGAGGAAGAATCCGTGGTGGAGTTTATGGAATCTGACGGTGGTAATGTGGTAATGAGGATGTTTGTGGAAAATGAGGAAATTTTGATTGGACAAACAATGTTATTTAGTATAACGAAACAGTCGGAACCTTATAATATGTGTATTCCTATGCAGGCATTATATAAAAGTGAGGTAGAAACTTATTATGTTTTTGTGATAGAGGAACAAGAGGGAATTCTAGGAAGTGAGTGGCGAGCACGAAAAATTGCAGTCACTGTGCAGGATCAGAATGATAAGTATGCAGCCATTGAGGCTGTGGGAATATCCGAAGAATCTAAGATTGTTGTATCCGCCGACAAGGAACTGGAGGATGGTGAGGTGGTGAGGGTTTTGGAGTAGGGGGGTACGGTACGAAGTAGTCATAACCAATCCAATCGCCCTGCGCCCGCCCGCCGGGCGCATGATTGCGCTCGACAAAAAACGTAGCGGTACTAGCGTGAAAAGTAATTCTAAGCCTTCAAAATACGAAGACTAAGAATTACTAAGTTTCACGCGGAAGAATGCAAAGGACGCATTCTTCTCAGTGATTGCTTGCGTCTGCGACTTGGTGAAATCAAGTGCCGACGTTTTTTAACTGCGCCCAGTGGGCGCATGCTCATTTGGAATGGTTATGACTACTTCTTACGCGTTCTCTTCGCACATAAAAAACCTTGCGGAATAGTGTGAGAAGAACTTCTAAAGTGTCAAAAGACGACACTTAAGAAGTTCTAAGTCTCACACGGAAGAATGCAAAGGACGCATTCTTCCTAGGTAGTTTTTGAGTTACTGAAGTAGTATGTCGATTAGAGTAAAGTGTTGCACAATCGGTGATTAAATGTGCGTTAAAGCGGACGGATTGGAGTTGGTGAGAATGGTGAATAAAAAAAAGTGTAAAAATAAAGAGAGAAATATAATAATGTTATTTTTAATTTCATTAACGCTTGGGATCAGTGGATGTGGTAAATCTGGTGATAGGGAGGGGATTATTAAACCTGTTATGGGGAGGTATGTAGAGGAAGTAGTAGATATTTCTGGGCAAGGGGATCAGTATACTGAATTAATAGAAGAAGATGGACAGATTTATCTGATTAGCAAGGATGGCAAGGACTTGGTATCTGGGGATGAGGGGGAAAGCTATGAGAAGGCAGAAAATGTGCCAACTAAAGTTTTCCAAAAACAGACCTATGGTAGCACGATTGTGGATGTTGCGGGCACACCAGAAGGGGAGCGACTAATAACTAAATATTCTATCAAAAATGGTTATCGCTATTATATTGTCTCCCCAGATAATAAGGAAATAGAACTTGACTTATCAACAGAGAATATACTCATGGGATTTTATGGAAATGATGGATTTTTTTATACAAGCGATACCAATACGGTATGTCAGATAGATCCAAAAACTGGAGAGAGTCGGCTTTTATTTGAGTTACCTGATTATACTTTATTTGGGACTGGAAACGGAGAATTGTTGTATTTAGTAGGTATAACAGGGGTGCATATCTATGACCTGGAGCAGAAGGTGCTTTTGGAACAGGATGATACACTTAATAAGATTTTGAGGAAAAACAGTGAGGCAATAGATGGTAAAAATCCATTTCTGCTATATCCCGGAGAAGAGAGTAAGGAACTTTATATTCTGGTAAAGGATGGGCTATATCGGCATGTATTATATGAAGACAGCATGGAGCAAATAATAGATGGCTCGTTGTGTGGTATTGGAGATATTAACAAAGACTTTGTGGGAATGACTGAATTAAAAGTAGCAGAAGAAAGTAAATTTCTGATTCTATATTCTGACGGAAGTTTGATGAAATATGTTTATGATAAACAGTTGCCTTATGTGCCGGAAAATTTGATGCGGATTTTTAGTATGTATGAAGATATGGATGTAAGGCAAGCAGTTACGGCATATCAATATATGCACCCAGAGATTTCTGTAAAATATGAGGTAGGAATTAATTGGGAAGACGGCTTAACAGTCAATGACGTACTTAAGAATCTTAGTACCGAAATCGCGGCAGGCAAGGGACCAGATATTCTCTTGATGGATTATTTACCATATGAATCTTATGTGGAAAAAGGAGTACTGCTAGATTTAAGTCAGGCTCTAGAGCAGACAGAAGAAAGTTATTTCGAGAATATTATAAACCCATTTCGAGTGGGAGAAAGTCTCTATACCATACCAGCAACCTTTTCTCTCTCCTTACTGGCAGGAGAGAAATCTAAAATAGAGAATATAGAGAGCCTTTCAGATCTAGCTGATCTTTTAGAAGGTGCCAGGGAAGAAAAAGAAGAAGGATATATTTTTAATGTAGAAAGTGCGGGGGATGTGATTCGTGTTCTATCACAAGCCTCTCAGGGTGCATGGACGAATAAAGATGGAACACTGGATAAGGAGGCTCTGAGCGATTTTTTAACCCAGGCAGGCCGTATTTATGATAGTCAGATGGCGGGGTGGGAGAATGATGGCATGATAAGAGGAAGTAGTAGTAACACTCCAGGAACAGTAAGCATCCTTAAAAAGCGATTTCAGACTGATGGTACATATCTTTCAGCTTTTGAGGCTGATTACTTCAATCATCCATACTTTGCAGATTATTTAAATGGTACAATGGTACAATTCACTCATTATTTAGGATATCTTGAAGCAAGGGAAATGGGATATACTGCTATGCCAGGACAGGAAAGGGAAAGCTTTCTTCCGTCCACTCAGCTTTCTGTAAATGCTGCTACTGGGTGGCAGGAGGAGGCTCTGGAATTTGTAATGTATATGATATCTCAAAGCTTTCAGGGGAGCACCTATTTAAGCGGTTTGCCTGTAAATATGGAGGCTTATTATGCGATACAGCAGAATCCAACACCAGAGTATGCATATTACGCAGCATTGAGTGTTCGTAACCAAGATGGTGGTTCGGATGTGATACAGATACAGTGGGCAAATGAAAAGGAATTCTCTAAGCTGAATGACTTAGTGAATAACGCAACAATAGCAAGCCACTGTGATAACATGATATATGAAGCTGTGCTGGAATCAGGAGAAAAAGCCTTGATGGGTGAAATCAGTATAGAAGAAGCGGTGGATACCGTAGAGAAGAAGGTACTGATATATTTGGCAGAGTAGAATGAAAGACCACGCCGAGTTGGTGTGGTCTATTTGCGCATATTATTTTGTCCGAATTACATCATTAGAGGTATATAATGTACCCATTACTCCTTGATTTTCCGCTTTAGATACGGCAAGATCATAATCGTGAATTTCATATTTCATATCAGCAATTGCTACATCGAAAGAAACAGATATTACATTTTTATCAAGATGTAATCCATCTTCTTGGCGATAAATAGCATAATCAAAAACACCAACCTGTCCAATACCGCTATCATCAACAATAAATAATGTAGAGGAGGAACCACTCTCTTTATTTTCAGCTACTGCAACTAATACGATTGGATTGTTTTCTTCAGAACCTATGAAATAGTCTAATAGCTCAAAACTTGGGTAGTTTTGTGAAAAATTTTTAATAAAATCGGTTGCACTTTCTATCCCTAGGTCACTATCTTCTGTACTATTGTACTTTACTTCTGTGGATTCACTAGTTGTATTTTCTATTGTTGGCGTATTGCTACAGCCACTTAATAAAACTAATGAAAGAATTAACAGTATCACGCCTCTAATATAACCCATAGGAATCACTCCTTTTTGTTTAAGCTTACCGCGATAAAGTAATATTGTCTATATATTTTAATGCATTTATTTAAGGGAACTCATGAAAAAACGGTTTACAATACAATTTTTACCATGCATAATGGTATATAAAGGATAAAATCGGGAGGTATATAGAACGTGAAATATAATATTTGGAAAAGGAAATTTGGGCTTTTTATACTAATGTTTTGTTTATCATCTTTTCTACCTTCTTGTTCTTCTCCTAATTCAAACACAGATGAATCAATAACTAGTGAGATGCTTGAAACTTCTAGTCCAACCAATTCAATAGAACCAACAATAGAATCAACAATAGAACCTATATCAGAAGAACCAATGAAACCTTTAGAGTATCAAAGTTCTAGGAAAGAACAAGAGATAAAACCTTCAAACATCAAGCTTTCCTATGATAATAAATTTAAGGATAATTATTTACAGTTTAATTACCCATCTACATGGAGATATAGCGTAGATCCAACTGATAATGTAACTTCCTATGATTTTTCGGATTCTACATCTATGAGATTTTGGTATACAATGGGAGCATCCTTACTTTCCAATTTGGACTATGATGAAGATGACTATATTACTATTTTATCTGAGTCTTATACCGACGTAGAATTGTTAGAATTAAATACTATAACCGTGGATGGTTATGAGGCAATAAAGATTAAGTATTTGTATTATGAGAATAATCAAGAATATTTTATGATTCGATATGAGACCATTGTAGGCAATAAATCACTACGGTTTTTTTGCACGTCTTTGGTAGATTATTTGGAATATTATGAAGAGATTTGTGATACTATAATGCAATCAGTTGATGTTTTATCCGCTGATATAGAGATTTCTATAGATGATAATCTTGATTTATATGTAAAAGAAGTACAGGAAGATTATACTAATTATGAGAAAACTGATCGTAGCTTTGACTGTACTGTTAAAGTTAAAAAAGATGAAGAATATTCAGACTTACCTCATGGAATTCAATTTCTGATTTTGGATCATGAGGATAAGCCTATTAATAATGTAAAAGTGTCTATCATGGAACATTATTTTGATGATTATGATAATTATGGAAGCCGTAATGATGTTCTTCGTATTCTAGGAACAACGGATGCGGAAGGTAAGTTGGAATGGGAAAACCCAACCATAGGAAGGCATAATTTCCTAATTACAAAAGGTACTGAGGACGATTACTATTTTGCATTAAAAGTTGATGAATCAGTGATTTGTGCCAGAGTCAATACGATTGATAAAAAAGATGATGCAAAGGATGATCAGAAGGATTAGACAATAAGGGGGATTATTGGATGAAGATAAGAACCATAACATTTGCGTTACTGTTTATGATGATTAGTATCTTTTTAGTAGGCTGTGGTAGCAAAGATGAAACACAGAAACTATTGAGTAAGATTGAAGATGAGGAAGTGACGTTAGAATATATTGAAGCGACTTTACACTACACTGGTTATTTGGATAATGTAAGTAGTATGAAGGAGTCTTTTGATAATCTTGATTATGATGGTGATGGACTTCAAGATAGAATAGTGCAATACGTTACAGATGAATCAACAAAGCACTATTATATTGTATTTAGTAGTGGACAAATTCTGGAACTAGGTCCCTTTTTAGACATATGGATGTTCAGTTCCTTTCAGGCGGCAGACTTAACAGGGGATGGTAACAACGAGATTATTTTCTGCGGAGAACATTCACTTTCTACTGCATCAGAAACAGGAAGTGAAATTGCGGTATTTGGTAAAGTAGAGGGAATCTATAAGCAACTAGCGCTACCTGCGACTGAGCCTTCATGGATTGATTCTTTGTATTATACTGGGTATCCTATTTTTGGCGAATTAAACGAACAAGGGAGTATTATGACTTTTACTTGTCCCATACTGGGATATGAAGAAGAGTATAACATAAAAGATCAGAATGAACTGGATGCGTTCCTTATATATCACGATATGGAGGTGACTAAAAAGAAGCAGTTGGCGTTTGATGCTTACCGGATATCCTTGGAAGAATCTGATAAACCAAGGCTTATTCTTGATTTTGGTGTATGGAAAGTTGGACCTCTTTTTGAGGCTGTTTTGGAATGGGATGGGGAAAAATTTATAACTATCAGTATGAAATGCACCTCTGTTACGGAAGAGGAACCTGAAGAGGAGCTGGAAGAAATCAACGGCTTTTCACAAGAAGATATTTATAGCGAGAACGAATCTCTTTTGAATCCATTATCAGAAGGAGATCGACTAGAGTTATTGACAAAGATGGAGCAAGCTAGTTTGGATATTCATAACCTTTCTGATTATTTACAGGAGATTTATAGAAACCCAGAGAAACAAATTGTCTTATATGGGTATGCAGAACCTGAATGTTATTATGGTTGTGGTATGCTTTGGTTGAATCATGAACTTGAAACAATCAGTATTTTTCCTGATGTTTTATATGGCAAAGCAGAAAGTGTATCTTATGATGAGATAAATAATCGCTTCCTTTATGCTAGTACGGATGGGGGTACTGGTGTGTCACGGGATGTATTATATGTTTTCAACAATTTACCAGATGGTTCTGTGGAATGGGTATATACGATTCAGCCTAATGATATTAGTAAGACTATAAATGATAATATTGAGATGAAATATGATTCAAAGAAAGATGAAATTGTCTATTTTTATAATGATACTAAGATAGGCGTTAGCAAGTTTCCTGATTATTATCCTAGAGAAGAATTCCTAGGAACATATATTGGTGATATATTAAATTATCGTTTGGATCAGGGTAACATTATAGTTGAGTTTAGCCCTGGTTATCAATACGAATCAGTAAGTTCACTAGAATATGATAAAGCACCTAGAATTCAAGGAAATGTTGATTTAATTTATGAAAATAACACATTTTCTTATGAGTTAAGTTCTATTAAATTTGTGGAATAATTATTAGATAAATAATGTCATATTTCGATATTCTCTCGGGGTGAAGCCAGAAACTGACTTAAATTGTCTAGTAAAATAATTACTGTCTTGGAAACCACATAAATATCCCACTTCTGTGATGGAGAGCTCAGAATGGCACAATAGCTCATAGGCGTGCTGAATGCGTAGCTGTATCACATAATTTATTGGTGACAAACCATAAGCCTTGTGGAAAACTCTAGAGAAATTTCTTGAAGACATATTCGCCTGTGCAGCTAGTTCTTCCACCGTGATAGATTCCCTATAATTTTTATTCATATAAGCCAAAGGAACAGCCAAATTTAAGAGGCTGTTTTTTGGTATATCTTCAAGATGATATGCTCTTGAAAGAGTAACAACGAGTGACCAAAAAAGAGAGAACACCATAGTGGTACGGCCAATATCGGAACGCTGGTATTCCTGTACCAGATTAGCAATGATATCATTCACAGATTCAAAGATGTTGGGAGGGAGTTGAAGCTTACTGGTAAAATGTGTGTCATTGTTTAAGTATGGTTTTAAGGCAAAGAGAGCATGAAAACCAGCTGATTCTTTGATATCACGTGAGGTATTGGTAATGATATCTGGCTTATACATAATATTACAGATTTTGAAATTTGTTGGATGTTCAAATCCATGAACCATATTACGACCAATTACAAACACATCTCCTTTACGGATTGCATATCTTTCTTGATTCACAACATGGGTTGCATTTCCACTTAAAACAATTGTTAACTCATCAAAATCTTCATGATTATGAATAAACATATCAGTATCATGAAAACCATATTGTATAACAAGTGAAAACTCTTTGTCATGTGCAAATGATTCTAGTTTTAAAGGTAAATAATTCATACAAAACCCTCTCTTTATATTTGGCAGAATTGTGCTGATTTATGTCCGTACCGTAAAGGTATTTCTCTTAAAAATATTATATAATTATTCTAATAAAATTCATTATAAAATGCAATAAAATATATGGTAAAAAGGAGAGAAATTATGCAGTATAAAAATCCTATTATTCCTGGTTTTTATCCAGACCCCAGCATATGTAGGGTTGGAGAGGACTTTTTTCTAGTAACAAGCTCTTTTGAGTTTTTTCCAGCAATTCCTTTGTTTCACAGCAAAAATCTAGTGGATTGGGAGCAGATCGGTTATTGTGCTACAGACAGTGAGAAATTTCCTATGATGCATGGCAATCCAAATGCTTCGGGTATGTATGCACCAACAATAAGATATAATAATGGTCGATTTTATGTGATATGTACCAATGTGACGACAGAAGAAACAACAGATACGAGGTATGGTAACTTTATTGTTTCTACGGACGATCCATATGGAAAATGGTCAGATCCAATATGGATTGATTGTTTGGGAATTGATCCATCATTATTTTTTGATGAAGATGAAAAGGTTTATTTTTGTGGGACAAATGGGGGCATTTATTATTGCCAGATTAATCCAGATACTGGAGAACTCCTATCTGAGAAGAAATTTATTTGGAATGGAACGGGAGGATGCTGTCCAGAAGCACCTCATATTTATCGTAGAGGTGACTGGTATTATCTGATGATTGCTGAAGGCGGTACAGAATATGGTCATATGGAAACCATTGCAAGAAGCAAAACCATTGAAGGGCCTTATGAAGCTTACGAATACAATCCTATTATAAGTAATCGAAGCCTTGGACTTCCTATTATGGGAACAGGCCATGCTGATTTGATAGAGGATACGGAAGGAAACTGGTGGGCAGTTTGTCTTGGTTTTCGTCCGATCACCTATCCGCCCAAATATAATCTAGGGCGGGAAACTTTCCTTGTACCTATGAAGTGGAATGAAGATGGATGGCCCGTGATTGGTGACAATGGGGTGATAAACGAAGAAGTACAAGCAAATATTCCTAATATAGCAAAAGAAAAAAGTGTGGGAGAGGCAGTTCCAAAAGTAGGTGAACCATTTGAGTTTTATGATGATTTTAGCGCATCACAATTAGGACTACGCTGGACTTACCTTTATAATCCTGACTATTCTCGATACATTCAAGGAACTCAGGGAATCGATTTAAAAGGAATGGCAACTACATTATCGGAAGCAGAAGTGAGCACATTTCTAGGATTCCGGCAGCAGCATCACGAAGGAAAGGTTCGTATCAAGATGATGTTTGAACCCATAAACGAAGGAGAAGAAGCTGGACTCGCTATTTATTTGAATCGTAATCATCACTATGAAATTGCACTAGTAAAACAAGACAATATGAAGCAATTGATTGTAAGACGAAAAATAGGAATGCTTTGCAAAATAGAAGAGAGTATTCCTTACGATAAAAGGGAAGTATATTTGGAAATTTCTGCTGACAAAGAAAGTTATCGCTTTGGATTCAGCTGTGATGGGGAAGAATATACTGAACTTGGATGGGGTGAAACGAAATATCTTACAACAGAAGCAGGAGGCAATTTCACAGGCAATATGTTTGCACTTTATGCAACAGGTAATGGTAAGGAATGTGAAAGCCTAGCACATATTTCTTGGGTTCATTATACTGCAGAAGGATAAGCAAATATATTTAAA
>CAZKGP010000025.1:0-16508 GCA_964552225.1 uncultured Acetatifactor sp. | reverse complement strand
CATTACTATTTATTTGTCAATGTTCAATGTGTTGTTGTGGTTGCTTTGTTGTGCTTTCGCTTCAACAGCAACTTCATTAGTATATTACAGCTTATTACTTTTGTCAACAACTTTTTTTATTTTTTTCAATTTTTCTTTTTGCAGAATTCCATACCATATGCATTCATACTAACAAAGAAAGAATTGATTTTGTCGCCTTATTTTGCGTGACAACGATATTGAGTATATCACTTCAAATCCCCCCTGTCAACACAAATTTACATTATATTTATTTTCAGTAAGCCCAGCAAAAAAAGCACCCCAATATCCCCGTGGGAGCTTGCTCACTAAGGGGATACTGGGGTGCTTTTTATATAGGGCGCACGCCCTATATGAAATAAGCCGCAGGCTTATGAATTGCTGGGCTGTTCCTCTAACTTTTACCCTCCTCCCCCGCGAGAGCTTGCTCACCAGGGGATACTGGGGTACTTTTTATATAGGGCGCACGCCCTATAGTAATTGCTTGTCTGTTCTTATGAATTGCACAGCTGTATGAACTGCAGGCCTTAATTATCCATACCTCTTTTTTTATAAGCCCATGTAAATAAAACAACCGACAGTACAATCCAAATCAATAGTATAATGAAATTAATTAAAACATCGCTTGAAAAAAACAAGCCTTCTACCCCATTATAATAAATCTCAAGCATAGCTTGTATAGGTGTAAACCTTCCAATTTTTTGGAGTACTTCATTCATATTTCCTAGCATTGTAGGAAGTAAGATTACTAGCATGATTGGTATTTGTAAAACACTGGCAGATGCTTGGTCTCGACTAACCACACCTAAAACAGCACTAATCAGGTTTAAAGATAAACTTCCTAATATACTTGCTATCAAGAATACGACAAATCCGCTCATCAGACTGCCTGATAACAGAAACACTATAACATTTCCAAACATTGTAACTAAAAAACCCAATAAAATCTTAGATGTCAAGAATTTCAAACCATTTATATTGGACAGCATAAGTGTACGTAGTGTAAACTTTTCTTTTTCTTCCGCAATGCTGGTCGAAGGAATTAGAATTCCACACATACAACAATTCATAGCAATACCAAAATTCAGTACAAAAGATGAAAGATTATCTTTGGGAAAAATATTAACAAATAAAAATTTGTATAAGAGAACAAAAAATAAGGGAACTAAAATCGTAATAAATACAGCTGGATTTTTAAAGAAATCCACAAAATCTCTTTTTACTAATATACCAATTTTTTTAATACTCATATTCATCAAAATTCCCTCCCTGTAAGTTCAATAAAAATCTCTTCAAGATTTGGTTCCTTTGAATGAATGGTAAGTAGTTCATCTGCTTCCATAAGCTCCATAATCTTCTTAGCACCAACACTATCCTTATTAACATATTGTTTCTCAAGATCCTTCGTTAATATCTCAATCTCATTTTTGGAGTATTGAATTTTTAAATCCTGCGGTTGACCACAAGTTACAATTTTACCTTGATTTAAAATACCAACCCGCTCACAAAGTTTATCTGCTTCTTCCATATTATGAGTGGTTAAGAAAATAGTAGTTCCTTCCGCATTTAATTCTAATAGCATTTTGTGGACTTCTAGAATAGTTGCTGGGTCTAAACCGCTGGTAGGTTCATCTAAAAATAAAATTTTTGGACGATGTAATATAGCAGTTGCTAAAACAGTTCTCTGTCGCATACCTTTAGAACATTTCTTAATGATTGTTTTACGTGTATCATATAGATGCATTCTTTTTAATAATTCTTCCACTCTTGCCTTGTCTACATTTCTAAGCTTTGCAAAAAAATTTAAGTTCTCTTCTATAGTTAAGCGTTCATGCAGTCCATTAGTATCTGATAGTATGCCAATAGAATCATAATCGCTTCGAACCATTTCAGAAATATCCTTACCTAAAATACGAATCGTTCCCGATTTTTTCTTAAGCTGTCCTGTCAACAGTTTCATTGTTGTTGTTTTTCCAGCTCCGCTAGGACCTAAAAAACCAAAGATTTCACCTGACATCACTTTAAAGGATAATCGTTCTAATGAAAATGAATTATTAAAGCTTATACATACATCTTCAAGTGCAAGCATTTCTTCTTTATTATTACTCATATACTCAGTCTCCTCATTTTGTTTTCCAAAACTAATAATGTTAGTTTTGCTAAAACTACGGTAACATTTTCTCTGATGTCACTCAATATAGAAAGAACGAATAGAGCCTTTATCCGACCAAAGGGTCCAATTGGAAGCCGAGTGGAGCCTATACGCTCCCCAAAGGAGTCGATTCTACCAACCAAATGTTGATTTCATATCTTCTACTCTCCCTTTTGCTAGCGGAATTCTACTTTGCTCTTTGTTAAGCAAAAGAAGGGTATAGCTATTCTTAGATATTTTTTCTATCTGATTCACCTTTTGCATATTTACAATATAAGAACGATGGCATCGGAAAAAACCAGACTTGCTTAAGCGTTCTTCCAACTCACACATGTTTTGATTTACTTGAAATAAATCCCCCCTTACGGAAAGATAATTATTTTTATTAATGCTTTCCACAAAATCAATATCCTTAGGTTCAAATAGTAGAGTTTTGTTGCCCGCCTTTGCTGGAATTTTATTAATCTGTATATCATCCTCTTCTATTAAGGAATTGTGTTCTTCATCTTGTTCTACTTTGCAAAAAGCATCTTCTTCTATATAGAATGCATTTCCAGGCATTAACAGCGCATGGCGAATACTTGAATTCGTGGTAATAAATCGAATCCCTGCTTCACTACATTCTATCATCCAATTCAATACTTTAGATAATGCTTCTCCAGTTAAATTGTATAAAGGATTTTGTATAAAAATCAAATCAACTTTCTGCACACTTACTCTTGCTATTTGCACGCGCATCATCTCATTAGGGCTTAGCAGTTTAATTTTTTTCTTAGCTATTTCTAACAAATCAAACCGCTCCAATAATTGATATACTGTTTTCTTGCAATTTTGAAGAGAAATCCAAAATTTCAAATAGGTAGAAACACTATACCTTTCATATCCTTGGTCTGTTTCTATGACATAACCAATACGGTATTGGGACTCAAGTTGCCTTACGTTCTGAAAAAGAATATTACCTTGTTCTTGGTTACATTCAATATGTATATTTATTAATGAAGATATGTCAGACAAAAGTCTGCTGGTGTTTTCATATTTTTTAATTTCTAATACATCAAGTTCCATAATTTTCCTCACTCAAGGAGTTACTTTAAAAATTCACTTCTACTATTTCTGTTTTATTTTCATTCCAGATTCTTGTAGCAATCACAACAACTACCGCTACACAAACCAGACATGCAATTTCAGCCATTATTATACCAAAATAATTAGCAACAATCACTACTAAAAAATTACATATAAAATGTAGTCCTATTGCCAATGGATAATAACCCATTTTACCTCTTTGAGTTGCTGCCTTATAAATCAAGATAGACAAAGCCATATGGAGGGTCATTGCAAGCAGTCTTTCTATGCCTGCAATATAAAAATGATATGCAGGTGTTGTAGCCAATATCTCCAAGCCATAAAGAGATTGTGCTCCTTGTTCTCCTGAAAATAAAGTTGAGACCACTCCGCTGTTTAATAAGAAAACACCCACTAGGTTACTAATATAAGTTAAACCAATTAATAAAATTGATTCAATTCCTCCGTGTCCTGCTCCATACATAAGAGCATTTTCACGGTTTTGATTATTTTTTAAATAAAATTTGATAGATATAAATCGGCCTGTTTCTTCAAATATTCCAGCTGCTAGTCCACCGTATAAAGCATAAAGCCAAATATTATTAGTGATTATTTGACTGATGTTGCCTAATCCAGTTAGAACTACACTATGTAACATTCGTTCAAATATCATAGCAAAAACAAAAAATGTTAGGGCGCCTATAAAGAATGAGCTGATTTTTGCTTTTGTTTTAATACGTATTACGATTAATAAGATTATGGGGACGAAAACGGAAATAATTAAGGTGATTATAATTGCTATTATATTGGGGGTGGGTACTTTTAGGGTGTTTAGTATGGGTTCCATGGTAGGTGCCCTCCTTTTTTAGTACAACATGATATGTAAGTTAATTGATTTTTATTATAACATTGTGGAAAAGATGAGTAAAGCGGTGAGAAAAAATAGGGCAAATGGAAGTTGGGGGGAGAAGGGCAAGAATGGTATGGGGGAAAGCCATGCCATACATAAGCCGTAGGCTTATGTATGCGGGCGTGCGCCCTATGAAAATAGAGGTCCCCTAAGCCCTTTGTGAGCGAGCTCACACGGGCTTAGGGGACCTCTATTTTCGCATGGCTTTACGGGAGGGCATATTGGCTCATATATAATTCTGCGTAGAAGCCTTTTCTTTGTAATAACTCTTCATGATTGCCTTGTTCGATAATATTGCCATCTTTCATAACTAGTATGACGTCGGCTTCTCGAATGGTGGAGAGTCTGTGGGCAACCATGAAGCTGGTGCGGTCTTTCATCATTTTGGTAAAGGCTTTTTGGATTCTGATCTCAGTTCTTGTATCTATGGAGGAGGTTGCCTCATCTAAGATTAGCATTGGAGGTAGGCATAGCATTACCCTAGCAATGCATAAAAGTTGTTTTTGGCCTTGGGAGAGGTTTCCACCTTCTTCTGTAATAATGGTGTCGTATCCGTTGGGGAGTCGTTTAATAAAGCTGTGGGCGTGGGCGGCTTTGGCTGCGTCTATTACGCTTTGGTCACTTGCATCTGGATCGCCCATTTTTATGTTATCTCTTATGGTGCCAGTACGAAGCCACGTATCTTGGAGTACCATTCCATAATGGGTACGCAAACTGCCTCTTGTAATATCACGGATATCTGTGTCATCTACTTTTATACTACCGCTATTTATATCATAGAAACGCATTAATAAATTAATGATCGTGGTTTTACCACATCCGGTTGGTCCTACAATAGCAACTCTTTGACCTGGTTTTACTCTTAGGTTAAAATCTTGAATCAATTTTTTATCAGGGGTATATTGAAAACAAACATTTTCTAATAATACATCTCCACTGTTTTCCATCTCTCCTAGCACTCTTGCATCTAATGCATCTGGTATTTGTGATTCTTCCTCTATTAGGGCAAATATACGAGATGCGCATACTATTGCGTTCTGAAGTTCGGTAATTACACCAGATATTTCATTAAATGGTTTGGTGTATTGATTGGCATAACTTAAAAAAGCAGAAAGACGACCAACACTAATACCTCCTTGAATAGCTACGAATGCACCAAAGATTCCAACGCCGGCATACACTAAGCTATTTATAAATCGGGTAGAAGGATTGGTAATGGATGAATAAAAAATAGCATTCAAAGAACATTTTCCTAAACGATCATTGATTTCACCAAATTGATCTTTTACCGCCTGTTCTCTGGAAAACATTTTAATGACTTTCTGATGTCCTATCATTTCATCAATTAATGCTGTTTGTTCCCCTCTCGTCTCAGTCTGTTCCTGAAACATAATATATGTTTTCTTAGCAACAAATCTTGCTACCAGAAAAGAGAGCGGTGTAATGCATACCACAACTAATGTAATTGGAACATTTGTTATAAGCATAAATACAAGTGTCCCCAAAATAGTTAGTACTCCAGTGAAAAATTGAGTAAATCCCATTAGCAAACCATCAGCAAAGGTATCAACATCTGCAATCACTCGGCTGACTATATCTCCATAGGACTGAGAATCTAAATACTTCAAAGGCAATGATTGTATTTTATGAAAAGCATCCGTTCTAATATCTTCAATAACATGATAGGCAATATAATTATTACTTGTATTCATAATCCATTGTGCTATTGCTGTAAGAATCATTACAATGGCAATTTTTTGGACAATCTCTAGTACACCAGTAAAATCTACTAATCCCTTATCAATAATTAAGTCTACTGCATCCCCAATCAGGATGGGGATGTATAATGTCAATACAACGGTTATTGCTGCAAGGAGAAGAGAAATGCCAACAACAACCCAATATTTACGAATATAACGCATAATTTTCTGAATGGTTTCTTTTTGGTTCATTTATCTCACTCCTTTCTTATCATATTGAGAATAATAAATTTCTTGATACACTTCACAATTTTCCAGCAACTCGCTATGAGTACCCAATCCTACAATTTCACCATCGTCCAAAACAATGATTTTGTCTGCATGAAGAATGGTAGATGCTCTTTGAGATACTATAAATGTGGTAGTTTTATGTTGGATATCACGAATTGCCTTACGAAGTTTGGCATCTGTTGCATAATCTAAAGCAGATGCACTGTCATCCAATATTAATATATCAGGTTTACGTACAAGGGCTCTAGCTATTGTTAATCGTTGCTTTTGTCCTCCTGAGAAATTCTTGCCATTTTGGGAAACTGGTGCATCCAATTGCCCACTTTTACCTTCTACCACTTCACGGGCTTGTGCAATATCAATAGCTTCCCACATTTGTTCCTCTGTGGCATCTGCTTTTCCCCATTGCAAATTGCTACGAATGGTTCCTTTGAACAAAACTGCCTTTTGAGGAACAATGCCTATTTGATTACGCAACGTATCTTCCGGTATAGACTTTATGTCCTTCCCTTCTAATAATATTCTACCTTCTGTTGCAGGATAAAATCCTGGAATCAGATTCACCAAAGATGATTTGCCAGAGCCAGTGCCTCCAATAATGCCTATCGTTTCACCTTTTTCAACTGTAAAACTCATATTTTCTAAAGATTTATCGCCAGCCCCCTCATACATCAAGGATACATTTTCAAACTCCAAATAAGATTTTTTAGCTTCCCCTTGTGGAGCATTTGAAATAGTTTCTTCATTTTTAATGTCAAAGACCGCTGCTACTCTGTCTGCACAAGCTAAAGCTTTGGTAATTGTAATAATCAAATTGGCCAATTTAATCAACTCAATTAAAATTTGTGACATATAATTAATAATTGCCACCACTTCACCTTGTGTAAGATTTCCTATATTTACTTGAACTGCTCCCATATATATCAACGCAATAATGGCTGCATTAACAACTACATAAGTAACTGGATTCATACAAGCACTTATTTTACCTACAAACATTTGAAGAGATGCTAATTTTTGATTATGTTGTTTAAAATTCTCCTCTTCTTCATCCTCTTGATGGAATGCTCGAATAACACGCACTCCTGTTAAGTTTTCCCTTGTAATTCCCAATACTTTATCCAATGCATTTTGTACCTTACGATACATCGGAATGGTAAAAAGCATAATCCCAAATACCACAATGCTAAGCACAGGTATGGCAACAGCAAACACCAGCGCACTCTTTACATCTATGGTAAATGCCATAATCATAGCACCAAAAACAATAATAGGAGAACGTAAAAAAAGACGCAATACCATATTAACGCCAAACTGCACCTGATTCACATCACTAGTCATTCGTGTAATCATGGTGGAAGTTCCCACCTTATCAATATTCGTGAAGTTCAATCCTTGTATATGACTAAATAAAGCTTCCCTTAACTTAGTTCCAAAACCAACTGCCGCCTTTGCCGCAAAATATTGAGCTGTAATGGAGCTTATTAGTCCTACAACAGCTAACGCTAACAGCAGTCCTCCCATTGTGCCAATGTAGCCCATATCTGCATTGGTAATTCCTTTATCAATAATATTTGCCATAACAAGTGGAACTAATAATTCAAAAAAAGCTTCCAACAACTTAAATAAGGGAGCCAATACTGTTTCTTTTTTATAATCCTTTAAAAAGATAAATAACTTCTTCATAATTAAACTCCTAACTCCTCATTTCTACATACGGCAATTTTATAACCATCTATTGCTTCATATTCATCCCAAACGAAAGCGGGATTGTCTTGTAGCACATCTATTTGTAAAATTCCTGCCAAACCTTTACCAGTGCATTTGGCATACGCTTCTTTTCTAGTCCAAAGTTTATAAAAATATGATATTTTTTCCTCTTGGGAATTAATTTGACTATAATGCTCATATTCTATTGGGGTAAAAAAGCGAGAAATTATTTTGTCGTAATTTACGTGTTTCATTTGTTGGATGTCCGCACCAATCTCGCTATCGGAAATAGCACAAATTACAAATTCTCCTGAGTGAGAAAGACTAAAGTATAAATTCAACTCTTTACTATCGGAAACATTTTCTAAATAGGGCTTACCCGCGTCATTATAATAGTAAGTATGCTCTACACCATCTCTTATATGCCCTTTAATTCCTGCCCACGTTAAAATTTCCCATTGAGAAGTATCACTTTTCTCTTCTCCTTTTCCCACAGTTTGAAAAGCATATTGGAGCAAAAGACCTGCTCCCAAACTTTGTAAGCGGTCCTTTTCATTGGCACATTTTAAAACTTTTTCTTTTCTAGTAGAATCAAGCTTCTCAAATGCTTCTTGAAAAACGGATTCATCACCCAATTCCTGTAAAGAAATTAAATATATTTTCTTCATCCCAACACATCCTTAATTAATCTCTGAACTAAAGTAATGGAAGTTAGGCAGAATCCACAAGAAATTCTTCCTAACTTCCACCAAACATTTCTATTTCTCCACTGGTTTTAGAGCAATATATAACTCATCTAACTGTGTTTGATCTACCACATTAGGAGCTTCAGACATAAGACAAGATGCATCCTTCATTTTAGGGAAGGCAATTACTTCTCTAATACTTTCTGCTTTAACCAATAACATTACAAAACGATCCAAGCCAATTGCTAGACCAGCATGAGGAGGAACTCCATATTTGAATGCATTCAATAAGAAACCAAATCTTTCATAGGCTTCATCTTTGGTAAATCCTAAGGTTTCAAACATCTTTTCCTGTATATCATTCTGGAAAATTCTTACGCTACCACCACCAAGCTCTACACCGTTTAGCACAATATCATATGCTTTAGCACGAACTTTTCCTGGGTCAGTATCCAACAATTCCAAATCCTCATCCATAGGCATGGTAAATGGATGATGCACTGCTACAAAACGGTTACTATCTTCATCCCATTCTAGAAGTGGGAACTCTGTTACCCACAAGAAATTAAACTTACTATCATCTATCATCTCTAGTTGCTTTGCAATTTCACAACGAAGGGCACCTAATACTGCCCAAACAGTTTTGTTGGTATCTGCTGCAAACAGCAATAAATCTCCAGGTTCTCCACTCATTGCATCTACCAATTGCTTTAACTCTTCTTCTGACATAAATTTTGCAAAGGATGATTTATAACTTCCATCTTCAAGCACAGCAAGATAAGCTAATCCTTTTGCACCATAACCTTTTGCAAACTCCACCAATGCATCTATTTTTTTACGTGGCATTTGAGCCTGACCTTTTATTGTAATACCTCGAACACTTCCACCTGCTTCTAAAGCACTTGTAAATACACCAAAACCACATTCTGATACTACGGAAGATACATCCGTTAATTCCATACCAAATCTAGTATCGGGTTTATCAGAACCAAAACGATTCATTGCTTCATTCCAAGTCATTCTCTGAAATGGCAGGGACACTTCAATACCAATGGCATCCTTACATGTAGCTTGAACCATTCTTTCCGTTGCATCAATTACTTCATCTACATCTACAAATGACATTTCTAAATCTACTTGTGTAAATTCAGGCTGTCTATCTGCACGTAAGTCCTCATCACGAAAGCATTTTGCAATTTGGAAATAACGGTCATAACCTGAACACATTAATAGCTGTTTGAAAATTTGAGGTGATTGTGGTAACGCATAGAAATCACCAGGATGTACACGACTAGGAACGAGATAATCTCTTGCTCCTTCTGGTGTTGATTTATTTAAAATTGGTGTTTCAATCTCCAAAAATCCTTCTTCACTCATAAAGCTACGAATGGTTGTTGATATTTTACTTCTAAGAATCATATTTCTTTGTAAATCTGGTCTTCTCAAATCAAGATAACGATATTTTAATCGTAACTCTTCCTTTGTCTTAGAATCTGCTTCAATAGGAAATGGAGGCGTTTCTGCTTCAGAAAGTATACGCACGGAAGTAGCACGTACTTCAACTTCTCCTGTTGAAAGATTTTCATTTACTGCTCCAGCACGTTTCTCAACTTTTCCAACCACTGCAACTACATACTCACTACGTAATTTTTCAGCCTTTTCAAAATTCTCTAATCCACAATCACTTTCTTCAAAAATAATCTGTAGGATACCAGCGCGATCACGCAAATCCACAAAAATGATTCCACCTTTATTTCTTTGCTTTTGTACCCATCCCATTACAGTAATGATCTCACCTACATTTGCTGCAGATAATTCCCCACAACGATGTGTTCTCTTAAGACCTTTCATCGATTCTGCCATTATAGTCGTATCCTTTCTTTATAGAAATCCTGAATTTCTTCATATCCTTCTTTATTCAACTGTTCTTTTTGAAACTTCTTATTCTTATTCATTCTAGCAACTAACACTTGTGTTCCATCCTCACGCGCCTTCTGAGCTTGTCCAATAATATCACAAAGAGCCTCACCACTTACACCTTTTTCTATTAAATATGCAATTTTCTTAGGCTGAGTAGGTACCTTAAATCCACTCTCCATTAGTAATAAAATAATACGTTCAAATCCAATGGAAAATCCACAAGCAGGAACATCACTTCCCGTAAACGATCCAACCATTTTATCATAACGACCTCCACCGCCACAACTGCCACCGAATTCAGGCATAGCAATTTCAAAAATAGTTCCTGTGTAATAAGACATACCTCTTACTAATGTTGCGTCGAAAACAAGGTCGAAATCTGAAGCTTTCGTAGCACCTACGCTATCCATAATTTCCTGTAAGCTTTGCTCTACTTCTGGTTCCAATACGCCTTGTAATTTTTCTGCTAAATATGCGATACCATTTTCCGCTGTTTCTAGACCTTTAAATAAATCTAAATATTTATCTACACCCTCTTTAGAAAATCCACTTTCTAATAATTCCTTTTCAACACCCTCTAATCCAATCTTATCCATTTTATCTAATATGATAAAGACTGAATCATAAGACTCCTCTGGGAATCCGCTATATGCCGCCATTGCTTTTAAAATACGTCGCTCATTGATGCGAATTTGATAATTTTTAAAACCAAGCTTTCCTAATGTTGTAGTGGTTGCCAGAATCAATTCTATTTCTGCTAGATTCGTAGACTCTCCAAAAATGTCTATATCACACTGGGTAAATTGTCGATATCTTCCTCTTTGAGGTCTATCTGCCCGCCATACACTTCCTATCTGTAATGCTTTAAAAGGAGATGGTAGATTCGCCACATTATTAGAATAATATCGAACTAAGGGCACCGTTAAATCATAACGTAGACCACTGTCTACAACCTCTTCTTCTGTTGTAGCAGCTTCTACATTTAACTTTTCACCACGTTTTAAAATCTTAAAAATAAGTTTTTCATTATCTCCACCTTGTTTACTGCTTAAGTTCCCAATATCTTCAACACAAGGAGTTTCAATGGAAGTAAAACCAAACTTTCCATATGTATCTTTGATTACGCCAATTACATAATCACGAATTTGCATTTCCTCGGGTAATATATCCTTCATACCTGTTACAGGTTTCTTTTTCAACGCCATTTTCTCTCTCCTTCATATCAGTATAATAATATCACTTTATAAACCACTGTCAATCATTGAATCCTCCAATGCAAGTAATTGGTCCTTACGTGATATCATCTCATCAATCTTTTCAATATATAAGGCTACATCTTTGATATTATCGCACCGCTCTATTCTTCCTCCTGGTAATACCAGCTTCGTAATGCTTCCAGCACCTAAGGCAACAATGGTCTGTTTTTCTTCCATAATCAGAATATTATAGATGCCAAATTTACCCTGCTTTGCATACCCTACATTTTCAAAATTCCCAGACATATTCTTTTGGCGATACAGATAGTAAGGCTCCATTCCCAACTGAGAAGCTCCACTGGCAGCTATCTTCATGGTTTCATCTGTATTTTTCAATGTAGAAATTCCATTTTCTATAATCCATGCACTTAACTGAGATGCCCTCTTTATTGCAAGAGAATGAACGGTTAAGCTATCTGGCTTAAATTCTACTATTTTCTCAATGGTTCTAATAACATCCTCTTCTGTTTCACCTGGCAGTCCTAGAATTAAGTCCATATTGATATTATCAAAACCCACTTCTCTGGCAAGTTTAAATGCATTCTCCACTTGTTCCACAGTATGACGACGGCCAATGATATCTAAGGTTTCTTGTTTCATCGTCTGAGGATTAATCGAAATACGGCTTACTCCATGGCGAAATAGAACCTCTAGTTTTTCCCTTGTTATACTATCTGCACGACCTGCCTCCACAGTAAATTCTTTAACAGTAGTAAAATCAAACAAAGACTTCAATGTGCTAATAAGGCGCTCTAGTTGGTCTGCCTCTAGAGTAGTAGGTGTTCCGCCACCAATATATACACTATCTAAAATTTTATGATGATACCGTTTTGATATATACTCCATTTCTTGAATGACACAATCAATGTATGAATCTACATACTTACGATATCCAGCAATTGGATAAGAGGTAAAAGAACAATAAAGACAAGTAGTTGGGCAAAATGGAATACCAATATAAAGACTATACCCACCTTCGTAATGAATCTCTGAAAGTAATTCCTTTTCCCTTTTTGCAATATCTAAGCTTAGTTTTCCTTTTTCTTCACTTACAAAATGTTTGTTACAAAGGTAATCCATAACATCTGCTTCTGTTTTACCCTCTTCCAATATTCCATAGGCAATCTTTGTAGGACGGATACCAGTTAAGTTTCCCCAAGGTAACTTTTGACCAGTATATTCAGAAAAAACTTGATATAAAAAAGCATTAAAAAGGTCTTTATATTCTTTGGCGCTTACTGAGTTTCTATTTAATTGTTTCGTATATGTTTGTTCTTCTATTACTAATGTAATTAGAGCTTCTTCAAATTGAATTCGTACTTTAACGCAACCACTATTTAGTAGTTCTTCCTTTTTATCTGCTTTGGTTTCTGGTGTAATTACAGTTACCTTGTGTTCAGCATAAAAAGCTTGAATAATGCAACGAACGTCGTATTCAAAGTGAGATTGATTAATTTCAACACCTAACATAATATCCCCTTTATTGGCAAAATGGATTATACTTTTTCTCATGTCCAATTGTGGTACTGTCGCCATGTCCAGGATATACCTTGGTGTCCTCTGGTAATACAAAAAGTTTTTCCTTAATAGATCTTACTAAATTGCTCATACTTCCAGTAGGAAAATCTGTACGTCCTACTGATTCTTCAAATAGAGTGTCCCCACTAATTAACATACCCGCTTCTTTAAAATAATAGCAACAACCGCCTTGTGTATGTCCCGGTGTGGCAATCACTTGAGCCTTCATGTCTCCTATGGTTATCTCATCGCCATCATGCAACACTTCGTCTGGAGTTAAAGTGTAAGAACGTCCCGCTTGCGCTGAAACATTAAGTCCAGCATCTTCTAACAATTCTAATTCTGCATCTAGAGCATATATTTTAGCCCCTGATAGCTCACGTAATTCCTTAGCTCCCCAAATATGGTCAAAGTGTCCATGAGTTAAAAGAATTCCTTCTATGGTAAATCCGTTTTTTTCTAACGCTTGGAATATATGACTTCCTTGGTCTGCCGGATCAATAAATACCACTTTTTTGCAATCTTCTTGATATAAAAAATAACAATTTGTTTGGCATACACTTAATACCATGCGTCCAATTTTAATTTCACCCATTACCCTGTCGTCCTTTCAATATCAATCACACTTTCAATTCCACGAATTCTATCAATTACTCGATTCAAATCATCCCTGCTTTTAATTTCAAATGTGGTCTGTAGGGTTGCTAGTCCTTGCTTATTCGTTCTTGTATTCATAGATATGATATCTATGTTTTTCTCTGTAAGAGCTTTTGAGATATCTACTAAAAGACCATTTCTATTATTTGCATATATCATAATCTCTGCCACATATTTTTCAGAGGTGGACCGACTATCCGCTTGCCATTCTGCATCAATCAATCGAACTCTTTCCATTTCGGGAAGACTAATCACATTTATACAATCTGTACGATGCACAGATATTCCTCGCCCTCTTGTAACAAAACCTACAATTTCATCACCTGGAACTGGAGAACAACATTTAGAAAAACGAACCGATAAATCCGCCATTCCTTTTACTACAATACCACTTTTGGATTTTATCATAGCTGGTTTTGAAGTAGTTGTATTATTTTCCGCAATGTTTGCCAATACTTCTTCATTGGACAATTGTTTTTTATGAGCACGATCATATAATTCTTGCATTCTATTAATGATCTGGCCTTCTTTCAGCCCCCCATGGCCAACTGCTGCCAACACAGATTCCCAATCACGGAAACCATATTTTCTCATAACGGTTTCCATATATTCTGGTTTTGTAAGATTACTATAATTAATGCTCTTGCTTTTGCAATAGGAATGTAGTAATTCTTTACCCTTTATAATATTGTCTTCTTTTAATTCATTTTTAAACCATTGTCCAATCTTGTTTTTAGCTTGAGTACTCTTAACTAAGCTTATCCAATCACGGCTTGGACCTTTTGAATTCTGAGAGGTAATAATTTCAATACGGTCACCATTTTTTATCTCATAGTCAATGGTAACTAATTTATCGTTGACTCTTGCACCAACCATTTTATTACCTACTGCGGAGTGTATACTATAAGCAAAATCCACTGGTGTTGAACCTGCTGGTAAATTTTTAACTTCTCCTGTAGGGGTAAAACAATATACACTATCTGAAAATAAATCCAAATCGCTTTTTAGCAAATTCATAAATTCAGTATTGTCAGACATATCTCTTTGCCACTCTAAAATCTGACGTAACCAAACTAGTTTTTTCTCTTCCTGTGCACTCGCTTCCTTACCATCGGAAGCATCTTTATATTTCCAATGAGCCGCAATACCAAATTCTGCTGCTTTATGCATATCTTCCGTCCGAATTTGTATTTCAAATGGCTGCCCACTGCTACCAATCAATGTAGTATGCAAGGATTGGTACATGTTCGGTTTGGGCATAGCAATATAATCTTTAAAACGACCTGGAATAGGTTTATACATTTCATGAATAACCCCCAATGCCGCATAACAATCTTTTACAGAATCTACAATAATACGAACTGCAAATAAATCATAAATTTGATCTAATGTTTTACTTTGATTAATCATCTTTTTATAAATACTGAAAAAGTGTTTAATTCTACCATCCACTTCTGCACTGATTCCAGCATTTCTAATATGCTCGCCGACTTCATCTACAATGCTTTGAATATAAGTCTCACGGACACTTTTACGAATTGCAATTTTATCTACTAATTCATAATATATTTCCGGTTCCAAAAATTTCAAGGATAAATCATCTAATTCAACTTTGATTTTACTGATACCAAGACGTTGCGCAATAGGGGAATAAATTTCCAAGGTTTCCTTTGCAATACGTTGCTGGCTTTCTGGTTTCTGATATTTTAAGGTACGCATATTATGCAAGCGATCCGCTAGCTTAATCATAATAACTCGAATATCCTTAGCCATGGCAAGAAACATTTTACGCAAATTCTCTGCCTGCATCTCTAACTTGGCATCCGAAGTATCACCTACACTAGGCATAGGGAGCTTTTCTAATTTAGTTACTCCATCAACCAATTGTGCAACATCATCACCAAATTCATGGCGTAATTGCTCATCTGTCATGGGAGTATCTTCTACTACATCATGTAAAATTCCAGCTACTATTGTTTCCTTATCCAATTCTAATCCAGCTAAAATAATAGCTACATTTAGCGGATGTACAATATATGGTTCTCCTGATTTACGGAATTGCTCTTTATGTGCTTCACTAGCTACAGAATATGCTTTTTCAATCATGGAGATGTCATCACTGGGATGATATTTTCTGACGCAGTTAATAAGTTCCTGATATAATATATCAGGAGATGTAAATTCTTGTATTTTACTTATTTTCCCATCATCAAAAATAACTTCCTTTTTCTCTTCTGTCATAAATCACACCATGCCTTCTTTTTTATCACTTATGTGGTTTTTTATGTCAAAGCCTTAATTATTTCCCATCATATTGAAGCGCTGAATCCAAACGATATCCTTTTATTTTGTCACGGCCTTTTAAATCTACAAGCTCAATTAAAACAACAACGCCTACAACTACTCCACCTAAACGCTCTATCAGTTTAATCATTGCTTCTGTTGTACCACCAGTAGCAATTAAATCATCTACTAGGAGAACTTTTTGTCCTGGTTTAATACTGTCTTTATGGATTTCAATAGTTGCTTGACCATATTCTAAATCATAAGAAGTTCCTATTGTTTCACCAGGAAGCTTACCACTTTTACGAATTAAAACAAATGGCTTCTTATTATTATATGCAA
>CAZKGP010000024.1:0-16649 GCA_964552225.1 uncultured Acetatifactor sp. | reverse complement strand
TTTATAAATGTTTGTCAACTATATAACGTGATAAAAACAAGACAAGTTTCCTATTTTTCTAATAATTTGCCAATGATGAGTGAGCGCATGATGTGTCAGGGAGATGCAATGGACTGTCTTGCAGATGGAAGAAGCAACGCAAGCAAGTTTTTCCAGAAGCTCTATGATGCTGATACAAGCAATATATTAGCCAAAGAAATTGCTGGGCATTTTAACACAGTGGTAGAAAATGTGCAAAAAATGACAAGTACTCTTGGTGGCTGGGAACGAGGAGAAAAGCAGATGAATGCTTTCTCTATGCCAGAAAAACGCTGTGAAATCAGCAAGCTTATTACTAAGTGTAAAGATGCCGATGCAATGGCACTAGAGAAAATGAAAGAACTTTATCGTATCATGAGCGTTTAAGGGTAGAGGGAGCTCGCTCACTCTCAGCGAATATCGAATGATAATAGAAGCGTGTGAGTAAAATCACACACTTTTATTATCAAATAAAGGTTCAATACTTTCTTTAATAAGCTCTAGTCTATCCTTAGCATTTTGCATAGAAAGAGAAGCTATGGATATTACCAAATTTCTACTTCTATTAAAATAAATCACATTTCCACTATCGCCCATAGCAGCACAAGCTTGTTCTTTCTCATCAATAATCCACCACAAATATCCATATGGAAGGTTCATTTCTTTCCATCGGCTATGTTCTTTTGTACTTTCATTTATCCAGTTTTGGGAAACCATTTGTTGTCCATTCCACATCCCGCCATCTAAGCATAATTGCCCTATCTTTGCCATATCCAAAGGAGAGAGAGTAAGCCCCCAACCGCCAGTATTTACTCCTTTTGAGTCCACAACCCAACCACTTATACTTGTAGAATTATTAAATTCCGTTTGTTCCTTGGCGTTGTGAAGTATAATGTTGCGTTCCACAGTAATTCCTAACGGCAAGAATAGGTTTTTAGTTGCAAAATCAAGAACAGATTCTCCAGTTGCATTGATAAGAATGCCTGATAAAATATCTGCTGCTACAAAGGGAATGTATTTGAAATTTCCTATTTGTCCTTTGCCTCCTAGTAAATCAAGTGAAAGTTTTAATTTGTTTTCGCTAATAAAATATTTTATAAAATGGTATGGTGCAAACTTATATTTAAAGGGGGCTGTCATGGTAAGTAAATTCTTAAGAGTTATATGTTGTATTGTTTTTTCACTTCTTTTAACTTTGTAATCTGGAAAAAAATCTAATACATTCTGATTAATACTTTCGATATATCCCTTATCTATGGCAATTCCAAACAAGATAGAAAGAACACTCTTTGACACGGAATAAACATGGAATCGACTGGAATCGTTACAGTCGTTAAAATATTTTTCATATACTATGTTATTATCTTTACGAACAATCAAGCCTCCAATGTTGCTATAGTCATTGCTTATTTTCTTTTCTAATTCCAATATTTTTTCTTGGTTCATATAAAACTCTCCCTATATTTTTTTAAGAGGATAATAAATTTCAGTAATAATTTCACTTTCATTCGACACTTGAGAAGGATCAACAGTATATACTTCAAAAAGAGAACTGTTACATTTATAGCCTTCTTTTTCTGCCCACTTCTGCTGTTTGGCGTATACAGAGGGGAGATTGGAATAAGAGCCATGAAGGACAGTTTTTAAGCATAGTCCTGGGTGAAAATCTCTTGTCCCTGTAACATATTCTTTAACTGGAATGGCAAATTCAGTATCTAAACCAAGAGGAGTGAATTCTGCACTGTGGAAAAGTACCATTGGTGGTGCAAGCATAGTTAATTTATCATCTTGAATTTTTTTAATTAATTTTCCAAAGGAAGTTCCATATTCTTTGGCAAACTCATATTTATGAACCATTTTTCTGATAAATAAAATGCGCATATTTGGCACATCTACAAGCTGTACATCAATAGAATCCATATAAGACATTATGGATTTGCCTTGCTTTAAATTAGATAAATCATAGTTTAGTTGGTCTAAATTCTTTTCATATTCCTGTACTTGCTCTTCAATTTCTTTTTTCTTTCTGGTGAGTGCACTGTAAAGTTTCTCATCTTCTGGCTCCCCTGAAGCAAGTATTGATTTAATTTCCTCCAAAGAAAAGTTGTATGATTTGAGACGATTAATAAATAACATAGTGTCCAATTGCTCAATTGAATAATATCGATAACCATTTTCTAGGTTAATTTCTTCAGGTAGAATTAAACCTATTTCTGCATAGTAGCGAAGCGTCTTTGTAGACACTTTACATATATTTGAAAATTCTCCAATAGATAACATTATGTTCTCCTTTCTTCTCACACTTTATTTTACATCTTGCCCTAGGGGTAAAGTCAATGGCATTATAAACTACTCTAATACTTTCCAAAGTTTTTATTTGGGATGACAATAGGAGCAGTGAAAGGCTAGTCTACTTTTGAATATGATTAAAAACAGCCTCTGGGAATAAGATTGGGCTTATTCCCAGAGGCTGTTTATGAGATTTTATTCCGTTGTTGTTTCTGTAATGGGGCTATAATTTAACATAACTGAAATATCTTGATTATAATTTCCAAAGTTTTTACCAAAAATAGATAATCCGCCTACATTCTCGGCATCTTTTTCCACTTCCATTTTTAACTTGATGGTACTGCGATAATCCAACTCAAAGTCTCTGATGCTGACATCAGACACCTTTAGGCCATCTATAAAAGTTCCCTTTTTATTAATAACTAGAATTTTAAGAAGTCCATATTGATTCCAATTAGGGTACCACCAATCAGGTGTGAAAATTCCTCTGAAACTTCCAAAATCTCCAGGACTTGTCCATAAAGCAATCTTTTTATCATTAATCTTAAAGGTGATATCTGAGGGCCAAACATCATTGATGCCTGGTGCCTCAGAACTAATTTCTAGTGAAATAGTTATTTGATTTATTTTCTGTGCATGTGGTATAAAATTAGGAATAGTATATTCCACAAACCCTCTGGTAAACCATAAAATATCAGCATTGTATCTATCAGGATGTGCAAAATAGCGGGTATCGTCTACCTGACCTATAATTGCAGTACTAGAAGCCAATCCACAAGTAGGATATACTTCATAATCTGAATAATGTCCAATCTTTATATCTGCTTGATAGACATTTTTTAAATCTTCAGGAGAATCAACATCTATTAGTATTTTATCTAAATATACGGAACATTTTTTCTGATTGCCGTGTCCTGTTGATTCATTAGAAATGGTAATTAAACCACAATCTTCTAGTTTCTTAATATGGCTAGTTAGTGCACCATTGGTAATTTTTAATTTACTGGCAAGCTCGTTCATATTCATTCCACGATTTTCAAGTAGAATCTTAATTATTTCTATTCGAATCTCCGAACCTAATGCTTTGAATATATGTAATCCCTCGTCCAGTGACTTTATATGCAACATATAGATACTTACCCCTTTCCATATTTTCTTTAGTTTGGAATTGTTTTAGGATATAATAAAATAATCTAATTTTTATTATATCATTTTACGTCTAATAGTCAATAATCTTGTAAACTAAATGCTTTAAATATTTTATTAATATCTAAAGTTAATGAATATGGTGTTGCTCTTTAAAGGAACGCCGGAGTAGGAAGAGTGCAACGGCAGCAGCAAAGAAGGCGGTAAAAGGCATGTTTAACCAAATACCATCAAGACCAAGCCCGCTTAGTACAATCAAGCCTATTATTGGGAATACAAAGGCAACAGACATGGAAAGAATCACTGCATAAGTGGCTTTTCCAATGGCTGAGAAGTAGCTTTGTGTTGCTAATGCCAACCAACGTACAAGGTAGCAGAAGGTAAACAGAAGCATTGCATGAACAGACATTGATAGAAGCTCGGTTTCTTCTTTTTTAACAAAGAGTCTTACAATAGGTTCTCTTGCAAAAATCATTATTCCAGTCATAACAATGGAGATACTACCGCATATGAGAAAGCATTTACGACGAATTGCGGCGATGCGGCTATAATTTTTGGCTCCATAGTTATAACCGATAGCAGGCTGGAGGGAGTCGCAAAGACCATAAAGTATAGGCTGGATAAAACCATCAGCGTACATAAGCACACCATAAACCGATACTGCTGTTGCACCACCCAAACGAAGGAGAAAAATATTAATGACAATGGAAATAATACGACCTGCCATATTGTTTAAAAAGCTGGGAAATCCATTGGAAAAAATACTAATCAATACTTTACGGCTCATCTTAGGGCGTATAAAACGTAATTGAAGAGTACCACGGAAAAAAGGAACAAAGGCAATCAATGCACATATAATCATACCAAGACATGTAGCAAGGGCTGCACCCCAAATGCCAAATCGGAATACAAATAAAAAGAGAAATTCCAAAACAACGCTGATTATGGACATCAATATATTAATAATCATACTGAAACGTACCTTGCCACATATACGCAAGTAGTTGTCAACTGCAAATATAATGGTGGTCAGTGGCGTACATATTGCATAAACACGCAAGTATTCCATGGACATATCGACAAGCTGCCCATCGGCACCCATAAGGCGTAAAACGCTTTCTGCACCAAAATAAAAGATAATACCTACCACCACACCTAACCCAATAATCATTAGGCAGGCGCAGGAAAAAATATTACTTGCTTCTTGTTCCTTTTTTTCACCCAATCGAATGGCAATGGGAACAGAAGAACCTACACCAATTAAATCGGCAATGGAAAAATTGATAATAACAAAGGGCATTACAAGGTTAATGGCGGCAAAAGCTTCTGCTCCAAGTATATTTCCTACGAATGCTCCGTCTATAATCTGGTATAAAGATGACATCAACATGCTGATGATTCCTGGAATTGCCACAAGAGCAAACAGGCGGTTTATTGATGTTTTTGTGTATAATGTTTTGTAATCCATATAAATCCTCTTATATATAATAATTTAACTTTCTATTATGTTATACTGTGCCACAGCCTCTTTTAAATTATGTTGAAATTTGTGGTTAGTGTTAATTAGAAATTCACGCTCCTCATCGCTTAAACGTTGAAAAGCTTCTTGTTCCAACTGAAAAATAGGAATAATATGACTTTGTGCAAAATCGGTTCCTAATTCTGTAAGTTCAATAAATTTGTTGCGTTTATCATCTTTTGAAGAAACAAGGGAAACATACCCTTTTTGCTCCAAGCTCAAAAGTGCAGAGTGGACGGTTTGTTTACTGAAAACCAATTGGTCACACAAATCTTTTTGTGTACACTGACCTTCCTCTTCACAGATGAAATACATCAGCCAAAATGCACTGGAAGAAAGTCCATGATTTTTAGCAAGCTGGTTATAAATCGCATCTGTTTCTTTACTGATATTATTTAAATTTCGCAATTGTTTGCGGATGTCTTCTTGAGTCATATATCTACCTAAACCTTTCTATCTTGGGTTCATCTATTGGTTAGTGGTCTGATTTCGGACTATCTGAAAGCTTGTCATAATGCAAAATTATTGTCAACAAAAAATGATTGTAAATTACCAATAAAAATAGAAGAAATTCCTTTTTATACACAAAGAATTTCTTCAACTTTAATTTCAATATTAGCATTAATCTAAACGAAACACTTCTGTCATTCGAGGCTGAGTCTTTTCATCATCCCAAATAAGAATATCGCTCATGTATTCGTCCCACTTAGCAACTACTTTACTGTCTTTTTGAGTTTTTTGAGCAAAAGCCGCCCCTTTTTCACATTCATAATAACCGAACAAATTGTTTTCACTTGCAAAAATAGTATAATTACAAATTCCTGCTTGCTTTAAAAGTTCCTTTAATTCTGGAAATATATTATTATGACGTTCAATATATTCATCCATACAGCCTTCTTTTACTTTGGCTTTCCACGCGTATCGTTCCATTTTGTCTACAACTCCCTTCGTAATTTTTCCCTAACTGTGTTGTTTTATAAATTATAGCTTACATATTATTTATAAACTAGCTAATATGGATTTTATTTTGTGCAAAATCAATGAATATCAAAGGTACTTCATATTTATAATCGCCATAAAGAGTGTTATAATATAGACATTAATTATGGAAACGGAGGGAATGTACAATGACTTACCAATGTGATATCTGTAAATACCTTTATGATGAGAATAACCCTGTACCCTTTGAAGAGTTACCGGATGATTGGGTTTGTCCTTTATGCCGAGCATCTAAAGAACACTTTCAGTCTATTGATGAGCCTAAATCGGAAGAGTCCATTGCATATCCTAAGGAGTTTGCTCTTGCAAGTAGTGAGAATGAGGCACAAATGGAAATGATTCACCAAATGTCACTAACTGGAAACTCTATTGTGGAACCTATGAGAACTACTAAACCAATAGTTTCATGGGATGACATTTTGCTCCTAGGTGCCCAACTTAGCACTACACCACTAGATGACGACGCGCCAGTTAATACGAAAACCATTATCGGTAAGCACGCTGAGAAGCCGATGGAAATAGATAGTCCAATTATTATTTCCCATATGTCCTTCGGCGCTCTTTCACGTGAGGCAAAGATAGCACTGGCAAAAGGGTCAGCACTTGCTAAAACCGCAATTTGTAGCGGAGAGGGCGGCATGTTACCAGAGGAATTTGAGGCTAGCTACCGATATATTTTTGAATACATACCTAATTTGTACAGTGTTAACAATGAAAATTTAAAGAAAGTAGATGCTATTGAAATCAAGATTGGTCAAGGGGCAAAACCAGGCATGGGGGGACAGCTTCCTGGAGATAAAGTTACGGAGGAGATTGCCAAACTTCGTGGCAAGGAGGTTGGTAAGGATATTATCAGCCCTTCCCATTTTACAAATATACAGAGTAAAGATGATTTGAAAGCACTTGTAGACGAACTACGTTTGCGTTCTGAGGGTAGACCGATTGGTATAAAAATTGCTGCAGGACATATTGAAAAAGATATGGAGTGGATTGCGTATTCTGGTGCAGATTTTATGACTATAGATGGGAGGGGCGGTGGTACTGGGGCAGCCCCCAAAATGCTGAAGGATGCAACCACAGTTCCTACTATCTATGCGCTCTATCGTGCCAACCAATACCGTAAAGAGAATAAATTGGATATTGAAATCATAGTTACAGGGGGGTTACGAGTTAGCTCTGATTTTGCTAAGGCAATTGCCATGGGTGCAGATGCGGTAGCCATTGCCACTGCTGCCATGATTTCCTTAGGCTGTATGCAATACAAGGTTTGTGACAAAGGGAATTGTCCAATGGGCATTGCCACACAGAATCCAGAATTGCGTAGTCGCCTAAATGTATTACCAGCAAGTAAGCGTGTAGGGAACTTTCTTAATGTAGTCACCGATGAACTGCGGACTTTTGCCCGCATTACTGGGAAATCAGATATCCATGATCTAACAACGAGTAATTTAGTAACTACTAATAATGAAATATACAAGCACACGGATATTGATCATGCATAGTTAGTTATTTATCTTGGTATTACTCACCCCACTGGCACATTGCCTCCATAATTGGGTATAAAGAGCAAGCTGTTTCCTATTATAGTTTAGGAGGATATTATAAAAAAGAAAATAGCTTGCCCAATATGGGCGAGCTATTTTCTTTTTGGCATCTCAAAATCAACCAATGCTTTATTTTGTGTATTAATCATGGTGTACCCCCTAATGGCATTATTATGTCTCACTTTCTATTATCTATAGAACATTGTAGCATAATAGAATTAATTGTAAAATCTTCCTATGGTAAATTAACCATAAAAAAGTTGACAACAATAAAATTAAATGATAAAGTAAATTTCGCAAGCAGTGCATTAAACTGAAAAAATGCACTGCATATAATTTAACAAGAAGTTAGTTGAAGCTAACAATTTTTTTGAACTGAGATAAAGGTCTGTGTAAAGCAGGCATTTATTTAACACCATGAGTTAGCGACAACTAATTAATGTGTGCAATAACTAATTGGTTAAAGGAGGTTTCCATATCAAAAAATATACATTAACTATTATATTAGCGGTACTTTTGTTGTTTTTCTCAATAGTATCTTTGTTTTTAGGAGTGTTAGATGTATCAGTGGCAGGGTTATTTAGTGGAGATATTTCCCAGTTGGAGACTTTACTGATTTCCCGAGTTCCTAGATTGTTGGCGATTTTGTGTACTGGCACAGGAATGAGTGTAGCTGGACTGATTATGCAGCAAATCTGTATGAACAAATTTGTATCCCCAACAACGGGAGCAACTATATCTTCAGCACAGTTTGGTATTTTGCTTGCCATATTATTTCTACCATCTACTACGGTTTGGAGCCGTGCAATATTTGCTTTCATTACGGCAATTCTTGGTACTTGGATTTTTGTTTGGTTTATACAGCGTATACAGTTTAAAGATGTAGTTATGGTGCCGCTAGTAGGAATTATGCTTAGCAACGTAATTGGTGGCATTACTAACTTTTTTGCTTACAAATATGAGGTAACTCAAACACTTTCCTCTTGGATGGTGGGACATTTTTCGCTGGTACTACGAGGCAGATACGAGATTGTATATCTAGTAGTACCTATGGTTATTTTGGCATTTATCTACGCAAACCATTTTAATATTGCTGGTATGGGCAAGGAGTTTTCTCAAAATCTAGGGGTGAATTATAAATGGGTAGTATTTATTGGTTTAACAATTGCTGCAATGATAACGGCAAGTGTGGTTGTGGTGGTAGGTTCCATTTCATATATCGGTTTGATTGTTCCTAACGTTGTAGCAATGTTTAAAGGAGATAAAATCAAAGGAACCTTGATTGATACGGCTTTGTTTGGTGCTCTGTTTGTATTAATTTGCGACATGATAGGGCGAACCATAATTGCTCCATACGAGTTACCGATTGAATTGATCGTAGGAGTTTTGGGTAGTGTCATTTTTGTAGCCTTACTATTCCGGCGCTTAGGTCACGGACGAAAAAGTATTAATTTTAAAATACCTAAATTAAAAGGAGGTGTGCGGTGAATCAAAGCCAGAAGAAAATAGTTGTTTTATCTGTAATGGTTCTCCTTGCAGCAATACTTTATTTAACAGTGAACTTGAATGTGAAGTATATTTCCTATGCCATGAGCCTACGCATTCCAAAACTAACGGTGATGTTGATTACTGCTTTTTGTATTGGTAGCGCGTCGGTTGTATTTCAGTCCATTATCAACAATACCATTGTGACACCATGTTTACTGGGTATGAATTCCCTATATACATTGATTCACACAGGGGTGGTTTTCTTTTTAGGCTCAGCAAGTATTGTCGCTCGTAATAAAAACTTATCTTTTACCGTGGATTTGTTGCTAATGGGTGTGATTGCTACTTTGATTTACAGTTATTTATTTAAAAAAACAAAATACAATATACTTTATGTGTTATTAGTTGGAACAGTAATGAGTACTTTTTTCTCTAGTATTCAAAATACCTTGGTACGTATAATGGATCCCAATGAATACGATACTCTGCTGACAACCTTGGTAGCAAGTTTTAGCAAGGTGAACTCTAATATTATTGGTATTTCTCTAGTGTTGATAGCGGTTTTGATATTTGCGCTAAGAAAAGAATTGGCGTTACTAGATGTCATTACTTTAGGTAAACATCAAGCCATTAACTTAGGTGTAGATTATGACCGTACTATCCGCAAACTGCTACTAGGAGTTACCCTTTTAATTGCAATTGCAACCGCCATGGTTGGTCCTATTTCTTTCCTAGGTCTGATTATTGCAAATTTAGCAAGACAGTTATTTCAGACATACCGCCATACCTATTTAATTGCAGGTTCTACTCTTTTTGGAATGCTGGTCTTAGTAGGAGGACAATTGATTGTGGAGCATGTGTTTCAATACAGTGTTCCCGTTAGTGTATTTATTACAGTTGGTGGAGGAATCTATTTTCTTTATCTGTTAGTGCGTCAAAGGAGGACATAAGTAATGAGAATTAAAAATATAACAAAGGCATATGACCAAACAGTAGTGGTTGATACCGTTAGTTTTGAAATTCCAAAGGGAAAGGTACTTTCTCTGATTGGACCAAACGGAGCAGGAAAATCTACTGTTATGGGAATGATTTCTAGATTGATTACCAGAGATGAAGGGCATATAGATTTTGATGGAAAGGATATTACCAAGTGGAAAAACAAAGAATTGGCTAAGAAGCTAGCGATTTTAACACAATCAAATAACATTCAGATGAAGCTTACAGTGCGAGAATTAGTAACCTTTGGTCGATTTCCCTATAGTGGAAGCCATGTAACAGAGCAAGATGAGGAAATCGTTGATAGAGCTATTGCCTATATGGAGCTAGAAGAATTTCAAGACCGCTTTATAGATGAGCTTTCTGGTGGTCAACGACAGCGTGCATACATTGCCATGGTGATTGCTCAGGACACTGACTATGTTCTACTAGACGAACCAACGAATAACCTAGATATTTATCACGCCACTAATATGATGAAGATTGTTCGTCGACTTTGTGATGAATTAGGTAAGACAGTTATTTTAGTGCTCCATGAAATCAACTATGCAGCATTTTATTCAGACTATATCTGTGCATTTAAGGATGGTAAAATTGCAACTTTCGGAACAGTTAAGGAGGTGATAACGAAAGAGAATCTCTCACACATTTATAATGTGGATTTTGAAATACAAGAGATAGAAGGAAAACCCTTATCTATTTATTATTAAAAATTAGTTTATTAATTATATAATTAGGAGAAAAAAATGAAAAAAATAATATCAATTACCTTGGGACTAGTTATGATGTTTTCACTAGTTGCTTGCGGAAACACATCAAAAACAAATAAACAAATTGAAACGCAAACAGAAACTCAGACAGAAAGCCAAGCAGAAATTCAAACAGAGGAGAGTACTTCTGAACAACAAGCACCTTCTACTGTAACGATTACAACATTAAATGGTGAAAAAGAAAAGGTAGAGATAGAAGTTCCTTATAATCCAGAGCGACTTGCTGTTTTAGATATGGCTTCATTAGATATTTTAGATAATTGGGATTTAGGTGATAGAGTAGTAGGTATGCCCAAAAGCTCTGAAATTGATTATTTATCTCACTATAATGCCAACGAAGACATTGCCAACTTAGGAACGGTAAAGGAAGTAGATATGGAGGCATTAATGGCCAGTGAACCCGATTTAATATTTATTGGTGGTCGTTTAGCTAGCCAGTATGATGCATTATCTCAAATTGCTCCAGTGGTTTATTTTGGAACAGATTATGAAATTGGTCTAATTGAAAGTGTTAAGACTAATGTAGCTAATGTTGCAACTATCTTTGGTATGGAAGAGATGGCAGCACAACAAACTGCTGATTTTGAATCTCGTGCAGCTGCATTAGCAACAGCAAATGAAGGAAAAAGTGTAATTATTGGTATGGTTACCAGTGCTGAATTCAAATCCCTTGGAGATGGAAGCCGTTGCTCCTTAATTGGAAACGAGGCTGGTTTCATGAATCTTGCCAATGATGTGGATTCTACTCATGGAAATGAAACATCTTTTGAGTTTTTAGTAGATAAAAATCCTGATTACATTTTTGTACTAGATCGTGACAGTGCTATCAATGCAGAAGGGGCACAGCTTGCTAAGGATATTATGGATAATGAACTAGTACACAAAACAAGTGCTTTCCAGAATAGTAAGATTTTCTACTTAACTCCAACAGTTTGGTATTTGGCAGAAGGTGGTATTACTGCCACAGATGTTATGCTTAGTGATTTGGAAAGTGCATTACAGTAATATAAATAGGAAAAAACAGGTGCATTGTATTTTTTAATGCACCTGTTTTAAATACAATCGTGTTATTTATTGGTGGAGCGCTTTTTTCTCTTCTATGAAAGCCTTTTCTAGTTGAGATATTTTCTCTTCCTGTTCAGCTATTTGTGATTCTATTTGCTCTATTGCATCAGACCTATCCTTTTTAAGTTTCTCCATTTGTTCTATTGTAAATTCTGTTATTTCCAGTGTATCTTCTTCTTGCATTGTCTCTTTTTCTGCGACTATAGTCTTTTCCAGTTGAGCTATTTGAACTTTCAGCTCAGCTATTTTATTTTCTATTTCCTCTATTTCATCTTGATTTTCTTTTTTGTATTTCCCTAGTTGAGTTAATAAAACTTCCTGGGTAGCTATTTGTTTATTTATTTCCTCTATTTTTTGTAGATGAGTCATTTCTAATTCAGATTTATCAAGCGGTATAGGGTTGGACTCGGATATGGTAGAATCATCTGGTAAATCATCCCATTTAGAAGGACTAATTTTGCTTGATTTGGAAGCACCTATCAAAATAGTAGTACAGAGAATGATTGCAAATAGTAACACAGAGATAATCAGCGCTTTTCGCGTGGTGTTTTTATTATTCATAATAGCACCTAGCCTTTCTTTTAGTGCTTTCTTCTCTTCGCTCATGGTGGTAGATAAAACGGCATTTGGAAGCCTTTTTTCTGCTACAACAGATATTAATGTATTACCATATTCTTGTTTTTCATATACAGTAAGATCTTTAATAACTCCTTCGTCACAAGCCAGTTCACACATATGATTCAACTCACGGCGTACAAGGTAAATGAAAGGATTAAACCAGTGTATGGCATTTGCCACAATCATAATCCATTTTAAAAATATATCCTTACGACGGAAATGTATTAGTTCATGTAATAATATATTTTTTAATTGATTGGACGTATATTCCTTGTCTGGAAGAATAATGATTGGGCGGATTACGCCTATCAGCATAGGGGTAGGAGCAAGTTTATTACGATAGAGCACAGGAGGGCGCTTGTGTAAAGTTGCTAGCATAGAAGTTTCTTCATTTCTAGCAGGAGAATTGCCTTGTAGCATCTTCCATGTAAACGAAAAATATCCAATAAGATTTATACTCAAAAATATAAATACACCAAGGGACCAAATAATTACTAATAAGGTTAATTTAGAAAATACGCCGGTTAAAGTGGAAGTTTTTGCCTCCGGTACTTGAATTTTATCATCACTTGTTTGTATTGTTGGTTCCTGTAAGTTATCTGATTCTTGAGCTACTACTGATTCCACTGTTTCGGCTATGGTAGAAATAGGCAAACTTGTAGTCTCAATAGGTAAAATAATATACTTTGAAAAGGGAATCATAAATGCGCTGATGACAATAAGCCAAGTATAATATTGAAATGTTTTTGGAAGTCGATTCTTAATAATTGGCTTGAAAAAGAGTAGTAGCAGAGTGACAATGCTACCTGTCAGCGTCATTTTAATTATAGTACTCAATGCATCGCTGAAGAACACCTCGTTCATAATTATTCCTCCATCTTAAAAAACTCTTTTAGCTCGTCAATATCTTTCTCATTAAGCTGACCTCGATTACAAAGGGCAGCTATAAAATTTTTGGCACTTCCCCCATATAACTTATCAAGCATATTTTGCTCTTCTGATTGGATATATTTAGTTTCAGAAATATTTGGAGTATAGTATATAATTTCTTGCTTTTGTGCAGTTATGACACCTTTATCCACAAGTCGACGTATGAGAGTGTTTATAGTAGATTTTTCCCACTCTTTTTTGTCTTGTAATTCTAGGCGAATATCGGTAAAAGATACAGGCTTTTTCTCCCGCCATAATATACGCATCACTTCAAGTTCTGAATTTGATATTTTCTCAGCTAAATTCATTTATATTCCAATCTGCGCTTTGCGAAGCGCATGTAATCAAAAGTTGAATACGCATTTTTTATTCAAACTTATTTTTGTGCTACAGTTGTGGTACAACTATATGTTACACCTGTAACACGGGATTGTCAAGTAAAATAGTGTGCAACGCAAGAGAAAAGCAAGAATTATTTGGGGGTTTTTATATGGTCTGTATGGTAAGATATTAGTAATACCTAATTGCGAAGGAGGGAATATTTTGACTAAAAAAACTCTATTAAGTAGTCGTATGAAGAGATACGCTTACTGTGAGTCGTCGGAAATATACCAAGATTTGATAACATCACCTAATGGTTTGTCTTTAGAACAGGTAGAAGTGATGGGGGAGAAATACGGGGAGAACCGTCTTGTAGGAATGAAAAATGACACTCTTTGGTATCGATTGCGTCGAGCTTTTATCAATCCTTTTACAGTTATTTTATTTGTTCTGGCTGTAGTATCTTTTATTACTGATGTGGTGCTGGCATCAAATTTTGCTAAAAATATTACTACTGTAGTTATTATTTGCGTCATGATTCTGATTAGTGGCGCAATTCGACTGGTTCAGGAGCTTCGAGCTAAAAATGCTTCGGCCCAATTGGACCGTTTGGTTCATGCAAATGTTACAGTTAAAAGGGACAGCATTTTAGTGGATATTCCAGCAGAAAAATTAGTGGTTGGTGACTTAATTATGCTTTCCGCGGGTGAACGGATTGCTGCAGATGTAAGGCTTATTAAAACCACAGATTTATTTGTATCCGAAGCAGCCATCACTGGAGAAAGTGCCATATTAGAAAAGAGTAGCCGTACTTGTAGTTACACAGAGCAAGAGCCCCTTGCACAATTGGAGAATCTTGTTTTTATGGGAACAACAGTAATTAGTGGAAAAGGGGAAGGTATTGTTTTGGCGGTGGGACAAGAAACCCTATATGGTAATTTTGTTAAGCCAGATACCGATAAAACTTCAGCATTTCAGCGAGGGGCCAATTCCATTGCGTGGGTTATGATTCGTTTTATGGCTATTTTAGTTCCTATCGTTTTTATTGTATCGGGCATTACGAAAGGAAGCTGGCTGGAGTCTTTTGTGTTTGCGCTGTCTGTGGCGGTGGGACTGACACCAGAAATGTTGCCTATGGTAATAACGGCCTGTCTTGCAAAAGGTAGCCTATCCATGTCTAAAAAGCAAACAATCATTAAAAATATAAATGCCATGCAAGGCTTTGGCAGTATGGATATACTTTGTATGGACAAAACTGGAACGGTCACCAATCAAAGTATTTTACTGGAATATTATATGGATATTCTAGGAAACGAGAGCTCTGAAGTTCTAGATTTGGCTTATCTAAACAGCTACTATCATTCTGGTGTACGCAATCCTATTGATAACGGAATTTTGGCCTGTAAAACAATGCCTGGAAAAGAAAAATATTACAAAGATTTAGTGAATCAAAATAAGAAAGTTGATGAGATTCCTTTTGATTATGATAGAAAATATGTGAGTACCTTAGTATGTGATGAAAAGGGGAACCACAGATTGATTATGAAAGGAGATATCAATCAGGTTTTTTCTCGCTGTGGGTATATTGAATATCAGGGAGAAATGCTTTCTATTGATGAAAGCGGAATAAAAAGTGTAGCTTCTGTTGTAAATGAAATGCTTGAGGAGGGTATGAAGGTGATTGCCGTTGCAATTAAAGAACTTGGCAATCAGAATATTGTAACGGCGGATGATGAAAAGAATATGATTTTATTAGGTTATCTTGCATTTTTTGACGCACCTAAAAAATCAGCGGCTCAGTCCTTTTCAGCGTTAAAGCGACTTCAAGTGACACCTAAGATTTTGACTGGTGATCAGGGAAAAATTGCAGTTTCAATTTGTAATCGTGTAGGTATTTCTACAGACTCCGTTTTAACAGGCTCCCAATTAAATGAGTTGACAGATACCCAGCTTCGCATTGCGGTAGAGAATACAGATGTATTTGCTGAGTTGACCCCAAGCCAAAAGGTCCGTTTATTAGTTGCTATGCGTGAAAATGGGCATACCGTTGGTTTTTTGGGTGATGGAATGAATGATATTCCTGCCCTTAGTGAAGCAGATATAAGTATTTCAGTAGATACTGCTGTGGATGCAGCAAAGGATATTGCAGATGTAGTACTTTTACAAAAAGACCTAAATGTATTGGAGCAGGGAATTCTGGAAGGACGAAAAATTTTCGCAAATATGCTTAAGTATATTAAGATTACAGCAAGCTCTAATTTTGGAAATATTCTTTCTGTTGTCTGTGCCAGTGCAGTACTTCCGTTTCTACCAATGACTGCAATCCAATTTTTACTATTAAATCTTTTGTATGATATACTTTGCATTGTGTTACCGTGGGATTATGTGGACGAGGAAGATATTGCTTCACCAAGGGAGTGGTCTGGCAAAACATTAGGACGTTTTATGTTATCGTTTGGACCCATTAGTTCTATTCTTGATATTATTACTTTCTTGTTTTTATATTTTGTTTTTTGTCCAGCATTATGTGGGGGTCAGCTTTATACCCAATTAGGTAATCCAGTACTACGTATGCAATATATAGCTTTATTTCAAACAGGATGGTTTTTGGAATCCATGTGGACACAAGTATTAATCTTACATTTACTTCGTACTCGAAAAATACCGTTCATACAGAGCAAGGCCTCCAAACCCGTATTAATAATTACTACGATTGGACTGCTTGTATTTACTGCAATTACCTTTAGTCCTTTGGGAAGTGTTTTGGGATTGACCAGACTTCCCTTACATTACTTTGGATTTTTATTACTTATGGTAATTCTCTATTTGTTGCTGATAACAGTGAAAAAGCACTTTTATCAGAAGAAATACCACCAGTTGATTTAGGAAGGAGGAATCCTCATGAAAAAAAATATAAGCTTTATCCCTATGGATTCCATTCTTGCT
>CAZKGP010000023.1:0-16868 GCA_964552225.1 uncultured Acetatifactor sp. | reverse complement strand
ACTTCACGCTGACGTGATGCACGTTTAAAGTCATCACCTAAAGTTTGACGTATACGACAATAAGCAGTTGCTTGCATACCATTCAATAATTGATATCCTGTTTCTGTTACTTTTGTATACTTATTTTTACCCATATTAAAGGTTTTAGCTATGGTTTCCTGATAGTTATTAATATGAAGAAGTTCTACACTATCTACATCAATATAAACACCACCTAATCCATCTATTGCAGTGGCTAAACCTTCATATCCAATTGTAACAAAATCCACTATATTCATGTCTAAATTTGAATTCAACATTTTTAAAGCTTGTTCTCCACCGCCAGCATTGTAAGCAGCATTACATTTAGTATATTTTTTACCAATGTTGAGGTAAGTATCACGGTAAACACTAACTAATTTGATGTCACCTGTTTTCTGATTAATACTAGCAATCATCATACTATCACTACGGCTTCCTTTTTGGAGTTCTTTCTCATTTACTGCATCAACACCAAAAAGAGCAATATTCCAATAGCCTGCCATTTGTTCATTTGCTTCTACTTCTGGAGATATTTCAAGTTTTTCTTCTGCTAGATCCACTTGTGAAGGGCCTGATTTACCACTTGTTGAACTATATAAAACATATAGCAATCCTAGCATAAGCATTATGCCAACAATTTCTACTCCGAAAAGAATTAGTCTTCTTTTTTTCTTAGCGGCTTTTTGCTTTGCAGTCATTCTTCTTCTAGGTCTTTGTCCATTGTCTCTTGTTTGTTTGGAATGTGTATCCATCTTACGTTCTCCCTTATTTGCACTTTCTAATATGCGTTTTTATTAATAAATCCTGTGAAAAATGTTAAAAAAATAATTTTTATATCAAATCCCATGGTCCAGTTCTCTATATAGTAGATATCGCATTCAATTCGTTTCCGAATAGATGTGTCTCCACGATATCCATTTACCTGAGCCCAACCAGTTAAGCCTGGGCGGACTTGGTGTTTTACCATATAGCGGGGAATTTCCTCTTTAAATTTCTCTACAAAAAGAGGTCGTTCTGGCCTTGGTCCCACAAGACTCATATCACCTTTTAAGATATTAAAAAGTTGTGGTAATTCATCTAAGCTAGTTTTACGAAGTATCTTGCCTATAGTAGTTACCCTTGGATCATTTTTAATAGTCCAAGCTTTTTGTTCTTCTGTAGCAGTTTGCATTTCCATGCTACGGAATTTATACATACTAAATGATTTATTGTGCAATCCCACTCGTTCCTGTTTGAAAATAATCGGGCCAGGACTACTGCACTTCACCAAAAAAGCTGATATTAACATAATAGGTGAAACGATAATAATACCAAACAAAGAGCCAACAATATCAACTAACCTTTTACAAATCATATTGATGGTATTGCTCAATGGCAAATGGCGAATATTTATAACTGGTAATCCCATCAAATCCTCTGTATATGGTCTTGTGGGTATCAAACTATTATAATCTGGAATAAATTTAGTATGTATGCCAGATTTTTCACAAAAATTAACAATACTTTCTAATAAATTATAGTCTTGTAAAGACAAGGTTATTGCAATCTCATCTAGCTTATTCTCTGGAAGAATAAATTCTAAATTGCCTATGGAGCCTAATACTTTAATATTTCTGTATAAGGTTCCTCTTGGTATGTGATTATCTAAAATACCACACACGACATAACCCCATTGAGGATTGTCCAAAATTCGGTCAATATATTCTTCAGCAGCTCTAGAATAGCCTACAAGCAAAATATGTTTAAGATTATAACCCTTTTTACGTATCTTTTGCAAGGTGTTTCTTAAAAGTACTCTTGAAAGTGCTGTTAAAAAGATATTTAAAACATAAAAATACACCATCATCCATCTGGAAAAGTTAAATTCACGCACTAATAGGTATAATGTAATAATATATGTTGATAATCCAAACGTATTAGCCTTAGCAATATCAAATATTTCATATCGTCTTCGCACGGTTCTCTTAGGAGTATATACATTAAAGGCATAATACATAACTACATATAGCGGGACAATATACAATAGCATAACAAAATAGTCACCAACAGGAAGAACCCCTGGACCGGGACCATTCGTAAAAATATAAAATTTGATATAGTATGACAAGATATATGAGATGGCAGTAATAATCGCATCCATAACTACATGCAAACCATTAAATACTTTTTGATTATCCTTAATCATATGCACCCACCTAAGCCTAATATCTTTTAACATTTTACAATAATATTACTTAAAGCACAACTTAAGAATTTATGAATATAGCATGCGAACTACATTCAGATAAAGCTGAAATTGAATTTTTATATAATTAATTAAGTTATTCCATTTAAATAGAACCTTCTTTTCTTTTCCTTTTTGAGAAAAGGCAAGTTTAATACCCTCCACTAAGCTTTTCATATAAAGTGTTCCCATTTTCTTTCTTATGTAAAACAACCATTTAATAAAAAAGCCAATTATTAAAAAAGGGGCGTTAAAAATAAGCTGAATAATTGGCATATTTTTCATAATCAGATAAATATTATTCTGAGCCGCCATTTTAGTTTTAAATGCATTATATCTGGAGCCTGTTGAAGCACTACCTGCATGTATTACTTTAGCCTTTGGTTCATAGCAATTGTAATATCCATAAATACGAGCTCGATAGCATATATCAATATCCTCCAAATAAGCAAAGTGATTATTATCAAATAAGCCAATCTTTTCTAAGATAGACTTACGATAAATAGCGGCTCCTCCACAAGCAGCAAATACCTTTACTGGTTTTTCAAATTTTGTAGCTAATTTCCCTTTACCCCTAGAGTAGGCCCAGCCGAACACATTATACTGGTCACCAGCATCATCAATTAAATCATTCCTATCCCACATAAGCATTTGTGAGCTTACGGCAAATATTCTGTCATCTTCCTCAATGGTCTTAGTCAAAGCTTCTACAAATCCTGGTAATACCTTTGTATCATTATTTAATAAAATTATAAAATCACTCTTCGCATGTTCAATTCCCACATTTACAGCATTGCAAAAGCCTGTGTTTTCTGCCAAAGGAATCAATTGTACTTGTGGATATTTATCTTGTATTATTTCACAGCTCTTATCCTTCGATCCATTATCTACAATAATGACTTGAAACCTTACATGCTGTGAGATTTGTGCAAGAAGGCTTTCTAAGCATATTACAATATATTTCTCACCGTTATAATTTGGGATAACAACTGTTACTTTATTCATAACTATTCCTTTCGACTCCATTTAGGATTCCATACAACACGATAACCTTCTTTTTTAATGGCATTTCCAAGGGCAATACTGATTTGATGAAAGTCAGTTCCCGAAGGAAGTGTTTTATAATCAAAGTATCCTGCTCCTTCTACTTCAATATAAGGAACACCAACTACCTGTTCAAATATAGTATGGCATTCTTGACGTAACTTTATCATTCTTATATCTACTGCTGCAACTTCTTGCAATAATACCGCCTTATGCATATAACCACTAAAACGAGAATGTATACCTTGATATAAATAACATATGTTTTTGTCAGAACATGTGTTATTTTGAATGTTTTTGCCTATTATAACACCTGAAACTTTATTTCCTTTTAAGATACGCCCCCCAACGGCACCAATATCAGTACGCACTGCAAGTATATCTGGCTTATATTGCAATTCATAAAAGCCTACATGCTTCTGTTCTATGGCGACTGCATTCCACCCTCTTTGGTTGGCAAAGTCTTGGACAGCACGACGTCCAGCTTCGTAAGCATATTTCTTACTTTGCGGATTTTCTGCAGTTGAACCACTATGGCAACGCCAATGATAAAGTACTTTAGGAATATGAACAATACTTTTTTCATCTTTAATTTCTGCAACTGTACGCAACACCAAGTCAAAATCTTGTGCACCGTTATACTCCTTTCGAAAACGTATTTTCTGTATCATTTCATTTTTAATTACAGTTAAATGACACATGTAATTATTACTCAATAATAAATCAAGATTAAAATCCTCTTTAAAATGGGGCTCGTAGTAACGAGTTCTATCTTCATTACATTTATCTTCATCAGAATACAGAAGCAAGCTAGGGATTCCGTCTTTTTCTCTTTTTTCAATACATAGTGCCATTTCATATAGGGCATCTGTTGTTAATACATCATCATGATCAAGAAGCCCCACATAATCACCAGTAGCCAATTCTAATCCAAGGTTTGTATTCTCTGATATTCCATCATTCTGTCCCAAACGCTTATAACGGATTCTATCATCTTGATAGGTATTTACTATTTTTTCAACACTATCATCTTCTGTTGCATCAGCTAATATCAATTCTAAAAATGGATATGTTTGTTTCAATACAGAGTCAACCATATCTCTTAGGTACATTTCCGATGTACGATATGTTGGAACTACAATACTAAACACTTTACCATCTTTCCATTGTTTAATTCTTTGCTTTGCAAGCTGGGCAGAGGATAATTCCTGATATGAATAATGGTTGTTTTTATCCTTCAATCTTTCCAACGCAGCATAATATGTGTTCAGCATTCCATTTCGTTTTAAATAATATAGAGTTTTTTTAATATTTGCTCTATTTAATTTACCCATCTTACTTTTCCTTATCCTTTACTTTAAAAAACAGCAAATCGCCCCGAAAAGGCGACTTACTGTTTTATTGGGCTAAATTCTAGATTATATTTGAGTTTTCAAATCCTCTGTCAACTGCTCTATCTTAGCTTTTGCATCGTCTAAGCTATTGCCCTTAACTCCCATGTAAAATTTTATCTTAGGCTCAGTACCAGAAGGACGAGCACAACACCAGTTATTATCTGGTAATTCAAAGTATAAAACATTAGATTTGGGAAGTCCTGTAGTAGTTTCTTCACCAGTTACCATATCTATCATACGGTTTGTTTCATAATCTCTAAATTTAAGTACTTGCAAATCACCAAAAGCTTTTGGTGGATTCTTACGTAATTTATCCATAATTTCTTGAATTTGCTTAGAACCATCAATACCTTTTAATGTAATAGTATATTGTGTTTCATAGAAGAATCCATATTTATCGTACATGTCTAACATCATATCCCATAAGGTTTGTCCATGTTTTTTGCAATAAGCAGCTACTTCACATAAACACATTACAGCAACAATAGCATCCTTATCTCTAGCATGTGTTCCAGCAAGACATCCATAGCTTTCTTCCAATCCAAATACATAGTTATTACTTCCAGTTTGCTCAAATAGTTTAATCTGCTCACCAATAAATTTGAATCCAGTTAGCACTTCAATTAATTTAACATTGTATGCTTCTGAAATTGGTTGTGTCATATTGGTAGTAACAATAGTCGTAACCAAAGCTGGGTTTAGGGGCATGGTATTTGTAACAGTTCTTTCTCTTAGTATGTATTCTGCAATAACCATACCAGACATATTACCTGTAAATGCTATATATTCACCTGTTTTAGCATCTTTTGCATAAATTCCCAGGCGATCTGCGTCGGGATCGGTAGCCAGTATTATATCTGCATCTTTTTCTTTGGCAAGACGAAGGGCATATGTAAATGCTTTAGGATCCTCTGGGTTTGGATAATCTAATGTAGTAAATTTAGGGTCTGGATTCTCCTGTTCTGGAACGACATAAACATTCTTGAACCCAAGCTCAGCAAGAATTCTTCTAACAGGAATATTACCAGTTCCACATAAAGGTGTATATACAATTTTAATATCATTAGCAACTTCATTAATCACATCTGGATGAATGATTTGTTTCTTAAGCTCTGCAATATAAGCATCATCAATTTCTGCTCCAATTACAATATAAAGACCTGCCTTTACTGCAGCATCCTTCTCCATTGTTTTTACAGTATGATAATCTGTAATGGCTTGTACCTCTGTAATAATTTCTTCATCCTTAGGTGCGGTAATCTGAGCACCGTCATCCCAATATACTTTATATCCGTTATATTCAGGTGGGTTATGACTAGCAGTAACAACAATACCTGCTGTACATCCTAACTTACGTAATGCAAAAGAAAGTTCTGGAGTTGGTCTAAGGGAATCGAATACATATGCCTTAATACCATTTGCAGCCAAGCACAATCCTGCTTCATCCGCAAATTCAGGAGACATGTTTCTTGAATCATATGCAATTGCAACACCTTTATCTTGTGTTCCCTGTTTCAATATATAATTTGCTAACCCCTGTGTAGCCTTACGTACTGTATAAACATTGATTCTGTTTGTTCCAGCACCGATTACACCACGTAATCCACCAGTCCCAAATTCTAATTCTTTATAAAAACGATCTTCTATTTCCGCTTCATCTTCTTGAATCGCCTGAAGTTCCTCTCTTGTTTCCTGGTCAAAATAATCATCATTTAACCAAAATTTAAAACTTTCCATATAATTCATTATCTTTCCTCCTGATACTTTATGTTGTTACTGTTCACCCCGCAACCAGCAACACGCTTCGCGGAATACTCCCCAATGAACTGTAACTTAATGTTACTATTTTAACACAATAATCCATTTCTGAAAAGGCGTATTCTAACTAACATATGTTCAAAGAATAATCGCTTCTATCTAATGAGAAATTAACATTATAATAGGGATCGCCAGCTTCCAAAACTGCCTTCCACTTACTTCTAAATTGTTCAGATTCTCTGTTATATCGCTCGGCTTTTTCACCATTATCATCTAACCCTCTAGAGACAGACTCATAATGATACAATTCAGCAAATGGAGTAAATACATTAAGAAGATTTTTCTCTCGTAATTTCAGACAAAAATCTACATCATTTAAAGAAACTGCAAATTCTTCCTCTAAGCCTCCCACTTCCTGAAACAAGCTTCTCTTAACCATTAAGCAAGCACCTGTTACAGCAGTTACATTTTGAGCATAACATAAACGTCCCATATAACCCAAATTTTGGCGTGACTGCTTATAATGGGTATGTCCTGCAGTGCGATGAGCACCTAATCCAATAACCACTCCTGCATGTTGAATTGTTTTATCTTGATAATAAAGTTTTGCCCCAACTGCACCTACATCCTGACGTTGTGCATACATCAAAAGTTCTTCTAGCCAATTTACTGTAATCACCTCTACATCATTATTCAATAATAAGAGGTATTCACCTGTTGCCACAGAAGCTCCAAGATTGTTAACGGCTGAGTAATTAAACGAATCATCGTACGTAACAACTGTTATTTTACCATCAGGGCTTTTCTGTACTTGAGCATCTATATTTTCTTGATATGGTGTTTCTAATAGCTGAGTATAATACTCAAAAATTTCATTACTTGTACTATTATTCTCTACAATAATAATCTCATAGTTGTCGTAGGTAGATTTTTCATGTATAGAAGCAATGCAACGTTGCAAATCTTCTTTATGATCTTTATTTCCAATAACAATAGATATTTTAGGATTACCTATTACTTGATATCGAATACGAAAAATGGTTTCAAAAGCTCTAGTACTTGTAATCTGAAAATGCTCAAACCCATGTTTGTATAAATGCTCTGCTACAGCTCCCTTTGCAGACTCAATTGCATATGGCTTAGCATCAATACCAGAAGCTACACTACCAGGATGACTCCGCCAATAATACAGAAGTTTCGGTACATGCACAATGCATTTTGCATTATCAGTTAACCTAAGAATCATATCGTGGTCCTGGCTTCCATCAAATTTTGTACGGAATAGTTCTGTTCCATCCAATAATTCCTTTGAAAATACACTAAAATGGCAAATATAATTATTGGCTCTAAGATTATCCGGGGAATAATCTGGTTTAAAATGCATGGTTAACATTTTATTAATATCACCGCTTCTAAACGTCGTTTCATCACAATATAAATAATCGGCACCCTTTTCATTGATTGCTTTGACATATTCATATAATGCACAGGGATGTAATATGTCATCATGGTCAAACAGACCAATGTACTCTCCCGTCGCCATTTTATAGCACTCATTGGTGTTCCCTGATATTCCATCATTTTGGGCTAATTTTTGGTAGACAATACGACCGTTTGCGCGTTCTCCATATTCTTGGCAAATCTCTCTTACATAGGTATGTTCCTGGTCTGAACCGTCAGCTAAACATAGCTCCCAATTCTCATATGTTTGATTCACAACAGAATCTAACATTTCAATTAAAAATTCCCTTGGAGTATTGTACAATGGTACTAAAATGCTAAAACAAATCATACGAGGAAATTTAGCAGTTCTTTGCTCTGCAATAACATCTTCTGACGGAAAACTTTCTGTGCCAAATTGTTTCATCGCAATCTTTTCACGCTTTTTGTAATCCAGCTTTTGAACGATTCCCCTTGGTCCCCCACAATTAGATATTCTATCCTTTTGGCGAATCATCCAATGGATTCCATTTCTTGCTGGCTTACTTATTTTCCACAATGGATTTTTCTTTATTCGATTTAGCTTCCATTCTAATTCTTCATTTTTTGCTTCTAAATCTGCAATTCTAGATGCCAAGTCGGCACACTTTAAGTGCTCCTGTTCATAAGCATCCTTAAAATTATTGTCTGACATGTATACTCTACCTTTCTTAAACCAACGGGAAGAATGTATTAGTCCAATTGATTAATTTCGTCTTTGTAATCTTGTGTCGGGCAATTATTCCCACCCTATATTTCTTAGGTGTAACTTGATCGGCTACCTTATGCAAATTATATTTTATAGAAAATCCACTTAATGCAACATTCTGTTGATCTTTCATATTTTCCTCCAAATCAGGTCTATACTGTGGAAGCAATGGTCCAACAATTAGGCAATCTTTTATTTCTATTAACTCATCATTCTGTGATTCTAATTTTAAAATAATTTGTTTATCATAACATGCGTTATCATCCCCCAATACAACAGCATATCCCTGCATGGCGTGATTATTACATTGTTCTATGGATATAAGCAAGCATGCATCCTGTCGATAGTCTTCTATGGAATCTATTATATCAGTTATTGGATGTATTTCTGCTAATGTAGCATAATTCTTTGCTGTAATATAAGCTGGTCTTATTCTAGTATCTAACCCGTCATGATTCAATTGATAAGGATAGTATGGATCTTTACCTTCTAGTTGGGGATGTCGTGTATATAATTTAGTTCGTTCTTCCATTAGACGACCTAACTTTTCTTCTGTTTCATCTCCACCACGACTAAGTGATTCATGATGATATGCATACCAAGAATTAAGTAATACATTATAGTATCCTAGTTCTTCTAGGGAAAAACATATATCTACATCATTAAATGCCACCTGTAATTGTTCAAAAAAACAACCAACTTCTATAAATTTACGTTTTTCTATCATAAAACAGGCACCTGTTACAGCGAGTACATTGTAGTTTACTGTATTTCGACCAAAATAATAATTTCTATCATCCATTAAAAACTGTAATTTGTGCACAGGTCCCATAGGTAAATTACTGATTCCTGCATGTTGAATTTGGACAGAATCGGGATAATATAATTTAAGACCAACCATTCCCGTATATTCAGCAGAGGCATGCTCAACCATAGTTGTCAAAGTATCTTGTTGACATAATGTTACATCATCATTTAAAAACAGTAAGAACTCTCCTTTCGCTAAATGTGCACCTTTATTACACATTTTAGAAAAATTGAATTCCATAGGTTCATAAATATAATTTATTTCTATATTTTTCTTCTCATTTTCATTTAATAACACAAGGTATATATCTTTGATATGTTTTTCTATTTCTTCTTTGTTCTTTTCACTACTACCATTATCTATAATAAGCACTTCTATATTATTATTGTATTTCTGTTCTAATATAGATGATATAGCTTTTTTCAATACAGAGATATTATCTTTTGAGGGAATAATTATGGATAGTGTAGATGGCAATTTTTTATCTGATATGGGTTTGATAACACTCGTTTTATTCCATGATAAATAGCTTTCTATAACATTTTGGGATTTACAATGGTATAAAACAAAAGGAATGTGAGCAATAGTTGGATTTATATGAGATTTCTTTGCAAATCCACCACATTGTAACACAATCTTTTGAATTAATTCCATAATTACTTCATTGCTTCCAAATTCCTCATAAGAAATCTTATCTGGAATCTTATCCTGCTGTAATAGTTGTTTAATGATATCCTTACGAACTCCTATAACACTTCCCAAGTAGAAGAAAGATTGAAAAGTATCTGGAGACCAATCTGGCTTAAACCATGGAAAACTTCGTTCATCACCTGTTGTTTTCTGTACGTCCTCATCACCATATACCAATTGCACCGTGGGATGATTCTCCAAAAAATTCCGAATTACTTCCTCTGCTTTATAGGATAATCTCCCTTGAGAAGAGTGCAAAATACATAAATCACATCCGTTATCCAATTCTGTTTTAGATTTATTCTCATTTAAAAAACTAGTTTCTTCTTCTACTACCCAATTATGATAGGTAATCTGCTTGTTAGACAGTGTTTTTCTATATCGCCTATTTAGTTGTTGTATCATAATTCCTTTTACTGCTTTTCGTAGGCTCACTTATATTCTCCTGTCTGTGGGAATAATATTAATCAAATTATTTTTTTAACCGCCTTAGACATATCCATCGCCATAGGGGCAGATATTCTTACAATTTCCATCTTAGTATATAATATATTAGTCTCCAATACTTCTAGTTTTTGAATATCTATATTTATATTAGGATCCGTAGTAGCAAAGACAAGTGTTGGCTGTACACTTTTCACTATTTTACCATTGGAAATTAAAACTTTACGGTTCTCTAGAGGCACTTGAACACCGTTAAAAGTCATTTCGAGTATCTTTACAATGCAAGAATCCATAGAGGGATCAATCCTTAGTTTTTGTACTTGGTTGCTTACTTCTAACTCCAACTCTATAAGGTTTCCTCCCTGATAAGCATCTTGGACAAAGTAAGATTTTTCTTCCTTATAGCCATCTCCCATATCTTCATATATCTGTACACGATTCACCATGTCAGAATCTTTATATTGGTCCAACCATTTATGAGGTACTATCATTTGATATCCAATCAAATCACGAATTTCCTGCATAGAACACTTTTGTCCAGTAACAAACTTTTGGAAATCCATCTCCTGCTCTCTATAACCTGCCGCAATTTCCTCTGTGATTCCCAATTCCTTGATTAAACGCATTACATCTAATCGACTTCGTTTTTCATCTTCTAGCAAATAGCAGTAAATAGCCCTATAAGCAATTTCTTTGGTATCTATTGGCTTCCCAAAGGTCCACTCATAATCAATTAAGGTCCATATATCACCATTTACCAGTATATTTGAAAACACCATATCAAAATCTGCAACGGGGTAATCATTATTATAGCCAATTCTCTCAACAAACTCTTTAAAATAAGCATAGAATGCATCTATATTACCTTGTTCAAGACTTTTATCCATTAATTCTGAGAGAGGGGTTCCTTCTACAAATTCAAACTGCACATATATTTCATTATTATGGTTCCGTTCCAGCTTACAGTTGTTAATAGATAGCTTGCTTCCTTTATATCTATCAAGAAGGCCTTCATAAGCTATCGCCATCCCTTCTATATGTTCCCTCGTTTCTTCATAAAGAGGATACTTACGAACTGCAATTGCCCCCTTATCATCTCTGCTTATGTCTGTCTTTATGGCGTATTCTTTGGCTCTGTCATTGGAGTATTTTACAAATTTCACATCAAAACCATTACCAATTACAGCAACGTAGGAATTGGCAAACACAGGAAAAAGCCCTTCTTCTACAATACCATCAAACGCATTTTTTTCATCAAATAATAGCATCCTGTCTCGATCAAAATTTCTATAATTATTGTTTAATTCCCCTTTTCCAGGTAGATAAGTGTCAGAATAAATTGATGTCATAAATTTATAATCAGGGTATGGGTAATAAAAGTAAGATTCTTTGACACCACAGGCCTCAAAAATTCGTTCAAGCCCGCGTTTGCTAAAAGTTCTTACATCACCACCGTCCGCATAATTTTCTATTCCACTAAAATAAGTGCCAAGATGATCTTCTTTACATCCGGCAAAATATTTTAAACCATATTTATTTTCAATTGCAATAATAATTCTTCCATTATTACTTAAGTGCTTCATTAAAATAGTTAAAAAATCTTCAAAAGGAGTATCCCCACCTATATAGTTTTGACCGTATTCAAATACGCCTATTAAGCAAATATAGTCATAGTCTTGTTCTAGGTCTGGCTCAATATCTTTAAAATTCCCTACATGAATCTTTATATTTTCACATTCTTTATGACGATATGCATTAATGTGACTACGTTTTTTTGATAAATCCACACAAGTTACATTTCCAGCTTTCTTTGCCAATGCACCTGTAATAGCGCCACATCCACTTCCCACTTCCAAAACTTTGGCATTTTTATCCATAGGAATCCACTCTACTATATTTTCTCGCAGTGATGATAAATGATATAGTATTGGCCAACTTCTTCTATTTTCAATAATTTTCGTAAATTCATCAGGAGTATGATTTTTGACAATTTCAAGAATCTCATTCTCCACAGCACCGTCACAATAATAATCCTCTCCAGGATATTTACTATAATCTAAAGTGATACTACCAATTTTTTCTGTCATCTTTTCTCACTTCCAAACACACTAACTTTAGAGTCCATATCGTAATAACCCACTGTATTCTTGTCCGAAACCACAGTAATATTTATGACATCATAAAGTCTATGATATACTTCAAAGTTATCACCATTATATCCTGTTACCCCCAATGATAATAAATATTCACCACCCTGAAGACTCATCTTCTGTTCAAAGGTTATTTCTTTAGTGTCTCCCGCTTTCACATTATCTAAAAAGGATTTTTCAATCATGGAATTGGTTCCCGTAATTTCAGTTCCAATAATATTTTTAAAAGAAAATGCAAAAATTGGAGCAGGTATATCCTCATGTACTTTCACCTTCATATGCACAGTAAAGGGACTTCCCTTAATCACAGCAGTTGTTGTGGTACCATTTTCATCCGTTATAAAGCATTCTGTAATCTCAATTTCCTTGGTTCCATACTCCAAAGCATCTGGATTCAGGCTTCTGCTTGCTGCAGCCTGTATCTGTTTGTCATCTAAAAGTCCACCATCTTCTTTGTCACGAATCTCGTATTGACCTACTAGAACCTTTTTGTAATCATCTATCATTTCCTTTGGTGTCCCTTCACCTAGTAGATTACCTTGATTCAGCAAAAATACTCTATCACAGTACTTGCTAATACTACTTAAATCATGACTTACAAACAAAATGGTCTTACCCATTTGCTTAAATTCTTCAAACTTATGATAGCATTTAGCCTGAAAGAAAACATCACCAACAGACAGTGCTTCATCCACAATTAAAATTTCAGGCTCAATATTAATTGCTACTGCAAAAGCTAGTCTTACAAACATTCCGCTAGAATACGTTTTAACTGGTTGATAGACATAATCTCCAATATCTGCAAACTCTAATATAGCTGGAAGCTTTTCATCAATTTCTTTATCTGTAAATCCCATCATGGTACCATTGAGATAAACATTTTCAATTCCGTTATATTCCATATTAAAGCCTGCGCCTAATTCAAGAAGAGCAGAAATTCTGCCATTGGATTTTACATAACCCGAGGTAGGATTTAATACGCCAGTGATTATTTTCAATATGGTTGATTTCCCAGAGCCATTTGTTCCAATAATACCAACCGTTTCTCCTTGATAAATATCTAAACTAACTCCATTTAATGCAAAATGCTCTTTATGTTTTTTTCTTTTACCAAAGCCAAAAGCTTCTTTCATACGATCTGATTGCTTATCATATAACTTATATATTTTTTTTACGTCATTTACTTCTATAGCAATTTTCTTATCTTCCATAATTTATATCCAATCTATCCTTCTCTTTTTCCCTATAAAACATCTGCAAAATGAACTTTTAAGCGTTTGAACACCAATGCGCCGATGCCAAACAGAACAATTGTCACAATCCAAAAATACATAGTAGAAAAAAAGTCTTGGAAAAACCATTCATTCCCATAAATGGAGCTTCGATAACCATTTACTATATAAACCAATGGGTTTAATTTAAGAAATACCACCCATTTCTCATCAAGATCATCAAGATTCCACAAAATTGGTGTTGCCCACATACCAATCTGTAATGCAATATTAATAATTTGGCTTAAATCCTTGAAGAAGATTACTACAGAACAAGTGATATAACTTAATGCCAGAACAAATATAAACAGACAAGCGCTGTAATAAAATAACTGCAATGTATACAAATTGGGGTAATAACCATAGACTGCTGCTACTATCAATAGAATTAAAACAAAGAATACATGTATAAAAGTTGCCGCGATAATTTTAATAATTGGTAAAATACTAATCTTAAATACTACTTTTTTTACCAAATAATTATATTCCAGCAATGCATTTGTACCATTATTTATAGCCTCTGAAAAGTAAAACCATGGCACTAATCCGGCCGTCAAGAATAGTACAAAGGGAACCTCTACTCCATTTCTTAATGTCTGTGCACCATTTTTAAAAATCTTATCAAATACAATATAATACATTAAAACCGTTACTACGGGTTGAGCCATTGCCCACACTGCACCCAAATAAGAACCAGCATACCTTTTCTTAAAGTCATTTTTGGACAGCTTCCAAATAAGATGTCTACTTTGAAATAATTCTACTGGTAAAATCGTAAATTTTTCATACCATTTTACAAAAATAATACAAGAACCCAATATTACACAACAGGAAATCACTTTTTTAAGTAATTCTTCCTGATCATCTGCCCCTGGATTATTGTGAAATACTATAAAACTAGCCATAATACATGCAATGACTAAAAATATAGTAATTCCCAATCTTTTCGATATTTTCATATACTATTTTATTCCTCGTTCTTTTTTGTAATCAGCTATGGTGCCCCACTTAAGATCCTTTTCAGACATAATTAGTTCCATTCCTTCTGGAATTGGCCATTCTATTCCAAGCTCCGAATCATTGTAACGCAATCCACCCTCATCATTTGCATGATAAAAATCTGTACATTTATAACAAAATTCCGCATACTCAGATAATACCAAAAAACCATGTGCGAAATTTTTAGGAACAAAAAACTGCTTTTTATTCTCCTCTGATAATATAACTCCATAATGCTTGCCAAAGGTAGGTGATCCTTCTCTTAAATCTACAGCCACGTCATAAACCTCACCTTTTATCACGCGGACTAGTTTATCTTGTGGAAACTCTTTTTGAAAATGAAGGCCTCTCAGCACTCCTTTTTTGGATGCTGATTGATTGTCTTGAACGAATTTAGCATCAATCCCTGCCTCCTTAAAATCATTTTCATGATAGGTTTCCATAAAGTATCCTCTTTCATCACCAAGTACGGTAGGAGTTATTATCTTCAAACCTTCTATTTCACATGTTTCTACTGTTATCTTACCCATTTTCTATTCATCCTTTCATATCTGTTCAATATTCCAAAATCTCACGCTATTAAATACCTAAATAACTTAAATTAAGATCCACATTCCCATCAATGCCGTTCACACGACCCTTTGAAGTATATTGCCACATCTGATAATAGCCCTGATAAATAGGAATACTTCTATATTCTGCAAGCCATATATTATATTTCTCTAACCCTGTCATTTCCAATCTATTATTAAACCAATTTCTACTTCCATAGATCCCCGCCTTATAACCACCATTCACAATAGTGGTGCAGAATGCATCACACACCAAGGTCCTTGTTTCCACGTCAATATTATCCGCACGCCCATTTCCTCCAGCGCCCTCTGTATCAATAAATACCGGATAATCAACTTGATAATCACGAATATATTCTAAAACCATAGATGCTTCTTCCACAGCCTCAACTTCATTAATTGCCTGGGTAAAAAAGTACACACCCACCTTAAGTCCTGATGAAATAGCACCTCTGATATTTGTATCGAAATATGGGTCTTCCACCAAGCTTCCCGTAGAAGAACCTCGATATCCCACACGAATAATCGCATATTCTATACCAGCCGCCTTAACTTTATCCCAATCAATTTCCTTATTCCATTTTGAAACATCAATTCCCATTTTTGCATTACTATTGGTTGTTTGAGGCTTTTTAATTTCACTTTTATCTGCATCATCCAATGCATCTTTATATTCACTATCTTCTAATTCCGCATCAATTTCTGCTTCTGTTTTTATCAAAACTGAAATATCATCAATTGCTAAATATTCAACCTTATCCTTTACGCGTACCTTTGTCTCGTTAGTTGGGATTTTATAGTTTTCTATCGGTTGAAGGGATACATAATAATCCCCTGCATCTAAATCTGCAATATAGATAACACCATCTTGATCCAAATCCTTATATGTTCCATGATCTTCCAATTCCACATAAAATTCTTCACCTGTAACTAGTTGTCCATCTATATTGATAATTTGAATACGCAAATCCTTTTCTACAGATGTAACAATTAGGGATAAACGATTTGTTTGATCCTTTGCCATCTCAAGAATATAATTCACTTTTGCATCAAAAAAAGATGCATCATATAAAAATGCAGTTAAATTATTACCAATCTGCTCAGGATTCTGACTCAATATTTTGTCATTATCACTTGCAATAGATTCTGTTGTTGTAGGTATGGAAGTATTCGTTGCAGTTTCAGTCTTTGCTTTCTGAGGGTTCAAATACCACACAAGAATAGAAACCAACAAAATTACAGCCATTGAACCAATAATAGTTAAGCGTTTCAGCTTAGAGTCCATTTGCTACCTCTACTAAATAT
>CAZKGP010000022.1:0-16966 GCA_964552225.1 uncultured Acetatifactor sp. | reverse complement strand
AAATCATTGCCGGCAGAAGCATAATCCAAAGCTGCCAGTTATGTCTCATATACTTACCAAATCGTTTCCCAACTGGCTCACTTTTTTTATAATTAGCTTTCATATGTTCACCCTTTCGTTATTAGCCTTAATTTCCAATTTATTCCGTACTATCAATACATTGAAGAATGGCTCTATTGAGCCATTCTTCGAGACGAGACTTAGATTTACTTAGGTGAGGTCTTTATCGAGCCTTAGCAAATCTTCTCGTCTTTTACACTTAGTTACCTAAATAAGTATCAAAAGCTTTCTGACGAATCTCTAATATCTCTTGAAGTCCTGATGCATTCACACTTTCAACATAGGAATCCCAATCAGCATTGATATCAGATTCACCTGTCATCCATAGTGACCAATAATTATCAATAATATTGTTGATATTTGCTTGATACATTGCCATGGTATTTAGCTCTTCTTCTGTATATCTCATAAACATCTGAGGATAGGTATCTGACTTACTTGCTTTTGCAATGACATCATCATACACTTTTCTTTCTTCTAGGGCATAAGTCATATCCTGTGCCATTTCAATATTTGAATCTCTTCTTATATACATAGGTCCATTGTCAGCAAATGCATTGGTCCATTTCCAAGTACCTGCGTCTGTATCTGGATCAAGTGGAGCTAATACTTTAAAGCTATTGTCTCCGGTTTGCTCTATACAACCATCTGTAATTCCTCCAAATAAAGATTGAACAGAATAAGATGCATCATAAAAACCATCTAAGAATTTCATAGCAGCTTCAGGGTTTTTACAATTTTCACTGATACAAACACGATTTGATGACATATTTAAGCCTGTGTAGTCATCTCTCCAACGGGTATCATAAGTTCCTACTTCACAATCAATATCATAATCAAGTGCTGGCACAGGTACATACTGTGAATGAAGATCAGGACCAAATTTATCCGTTTCTTCCCATCCAAATACACATCCTACCATTGCATCGCCATTTTCATTTCCTCTAGATAGTGACTGAAATGCAGAGTAGTCATTGGTAATTGCATTTTTGTTAATTAAATCATTCGCATAAAGGTCTGCAATATACTCCATAAACAATTTGTATCGTTCATCTACTGCATAGTTTTTTACTTTAGAATCTTCAGCAAAATAAGCATCTACTCCCCAGTTTGTTAACTGGATTCCTGTTGAACCAAGTAGGTTTGTCAGGGAATATGCGCTATTAAACCATGCATTATTTCCACCATATGCATTAAAGTCAAGCATAATCTCATCATTTGGATCACCATTTCCGTTTGCATCTTGCTCCTTAAATGCCATAAGTACATCTTTCAGTTCCGTATATGTTGTAGGAATTTCCTTATCAACATTATCTAACCATACTTTGTTGATAAACATTACCGTATTGGTAGAAGGCCATTTTCCTTGGAATTTTGGAAGTCCAAAAATCTTACCTTCCAATGTGGTTGATAGTTTCTTTGTATCAGGCTCTTCTGAAAACATAGCTGATATGTTAGGTGTATTTTCTTCATTGATATAAGGTGTCATATCAGTAAATAAACCGGCATACGTAGTATAATCTGCATCAACAGTCGCACTGAATAAGATATCAGGAATATCCCCAGCAGCAAATCTAGTAGATTTTACTGTTTCCCAATCTGCTCTTATTACTTCCCATTCCACTTCAACCCCTGCTTTTTCTTCTAGTTCTTCTACCCACTTCATTTCTTCTACATCTTTGGTTAAGGGATGGGCAATAAAAAGAGCTTTTAACTTTGTTTTTTCCCCTGAGGAGGCAGGTTCTGCTCCCTTGTCAGTTCCCTTATCAGCTACTTTGTTATTACTTGTAGCGGTACTTGGATCTGCCCCAGTATCCTTGCTGGAACCACAGCCAGCCAGCAATCCTGCTGCCATTGTTGCTGATAATAATAAAGCTAATACTTTCTTTTTCATTCTTTTCCTCCTAATTTTAATTTTCTTTTATAACTGTCTGATAAATAGTTCGTCGTAAATACGACATTCTTGCTTGGAACTTTTATTATGAAACTTCACGTTTACCGTGCTATTTCCAGATATCAATGTTTGCGGGATGGTAAATTCTTTAGTGTAAAAATCGGTCTCTTTTCTTTCAATTACTTCATGTGATAGCAATTCTTCATTCACATATATATCAAATTCTGCTCCCTCATCACTGCTACAATAAGTAGTGCATAACATCTGTTCCTTATCTGTTAGATTCATCTGATAGCTAAACCAGCCATCAGTTCCCCCATAACGGTAACGGTGTCCGTCTTTTGTATCCGTATCGGTTTTATGACCTCTAATCATGTGAGCTAGTTCATACTGATCATTTCCGATTGGAATCACATCCACCGATGTCTGGTTGAGTATTTCTTTTCTTTCAGACTCCTGCAGAAATTGTTCCAGCTCCTCGGAACCTTCTTGAAATAATGTCCAGTAAATGCCGTAACGTTGCTGATATTGTTTATAATGAGGTGTAAAAATTAAATGCTCATCTTCATCCGTATTATGTAAAACGAAAGCAACCTCGCCTTCTTTCTTTGTTAAATTAAATTTCAGATCTGAAATCCAGTTCTTACAGTTCTCTTTTAGAACTAGGTAATCCTTTATTCTTAACTCTTTTTTAGGTACCGTTACATCAACTCCAGTTACCGTAATATCCATCTTCTCTGTTCCAAGACCTGCACTAAGTACTACTGGTCCATAGGAAAAAGCAACTGCATTTGGATTATCCGGAAGTCCATGACAGGAAACTTCCATTGAAAATTTAATTTCAATTTCATCTCCATCCATAACCTCAGTGAGTAGTAAGTAACCTTGTTGCTCTTGACTATTTACTTCCTTGCCATTTCTTTTTATTACTGGCGCACCAGCGGACCAATCAGGTATTCTGAAGTATATATCAAAAGTTTTTTTTCCTTTTGCCGATACCTTGATTGAAACCTTGTCTTCTTGAGGAAAATTTGCTTTTACCGATAATTCAATTCCCTTTTCACTCCAATCTAAAACGGAAGATATATAACGGCTGAAATATAATGTACTGTCCTTAACAAAATAAATAGATTCATGAAGTTTTGTAAAATTCTCCATCCCTGTTCCAGTGCAACACCAAAACTTATCATAAGGTGTACTGTATACTTTAAAATAGCCAGTTTCCATTGGCTGGAAATAAGTTGTCATACCTGTTTCTGGATTTTGAGAAGAAAGTATTGCATTAGTCCATGTTCTCTCATAATAATCTGCATATTTTGTATTGCCAGTTACTTGGTACAACCACTTTGTAAGTTTCAACATATTGTAAATATTACAAGTCTCACAATTACAAGCCGTTCTCTCGGCATCAAGGACATCCGGATATCCAAAATGTTCCCATTCACTATTGCCACCTATGATATAAGTGTGGTGATTGATTACCATTTCCCAAAAAGATGTGGCAACCTCCATATAAAATTCTTCTCCTGTGATTAAGTATCTGTTCATTGCCCCTACTATTTTGGGAATTGTAGTATTGGCATGTAATCCTTTTAAGATATCTCTTTTCTCCACCATTGCAGTAAATAGCGGAATTTCATCAAACATATGGGCTGCAAATAAGTGATTATCCGAATCTGTTATCTTATATAATTGGTAAAGACAGTCATTCATACCGCCATATTCTACTGACAAGACTTGTTTATGTACTTCTGGTGACCAGCTTTTGCATCTTTTATATACCCAGTCTCCTAATTTTTCTGCAACTTCTAGTGCTACTTTACTTTCAGCTAGTTCATAGGATAAAAGTAATCCCTCAAATATTTTGTGCATTGTATACCATGGAACCCATGCTGGTTTATGATTCTCAACTCTATCAAATATTTCTTCGTCAGATGCAAAAAGATATCCATCTTCACGCTGTGCCTCTTTCAATTGTCCAGATATGTACACTGCTCTTTCTTTAAATTCATGGTCCCCAGAATAAGCATAAGCTTGAGCAATTGCGCTAAGATAATGACCTAGTGTGTGCCCTTGAATTTCAGTTACTTCCCACCCTGTATAGCGCTCAGCCTTAGCAGATTTTCCTGCTGTTTCCAAAAAACCAGCCAGTAACCGATCTGGTTCTAATTCTTTTAGATAAAGGGTTTCTTTAAAAAAAGCATTTTTGCAATAATCATCTTTCAAATACACGTTTCCATAAGATAATTCCTGTAGTTGAAATCTATTTGTAGTTTTTTTCATCTTTAATTCAGCCTTTCAATCATGCAACATACGTGGTAAAACTTAGTACCTTTTTTGGAGATGTAACTCCACGCTTTTATGGGTACATACTACAATTTAATTTTTTATTCGTAAATGTCATAAGGATATTTAAAGTGTAAAAACGTTTGCTATTATTTTATTTTTGTAAATAAACAATCTTTTTTACACCATGTCTAGACTTTGTACACCTTGTATGATTATGGCAATTCACATATACTGTATTTAGTAATATTTAACTATCTCCCATATAATAAGTTGGTATTATTTACCATATAAATGATTTTTATATAATTTATGTTACACATTTTTATTTTTTATCTATTATTTGTTACATTAATTTATTTGTTTTTGTTGTTTCATTTTGATAAACTTTAATGACGAAGATACACCTTGGGTGTTAAATTTCAAGAAAGGAAAAATTACATTGAGAGTATTTGAATTTACAATTGAGCAACCACTTGAATATGTTTACACTGGGAAATTTGAAGCACCATCACCAAATTGGATTCATGAAAATGCAGATTTGAAAGATTATGAATTGTTTGTAATTACAAAAGGACCTTTATATATTTCTTATCAGAATGAATATTACACTGTAAACTCTGGTGAAATTTTACTCTTGCCACCTGGTGAACCGCCACATAATATGAGAAATGGTTTTCGCGCCTCAGACTGTAGTTTTTACTGGCTACATTTTAATTGTAAACATCCAATTAACTTTTATGAATTGGAAGATGATATGCTAGGAATGTTTAGTTTGCTTGCGCCAGATAATATTAAACTAGTAGTTCCACAACTCAGTCAATCCATAAATACTGAGAAAATCATTGTACTTATGAAGCAACTGCAAGATGCTGTTCGTTCTGAATGCAACAATATAACCCTTAACTATATGACCACGCTAGTACTCTGTGAGATTCATAATCAGTTCATTAAACAACTAGAACCTGATCCACTGGCTAAATCCCAGCGACAATTATTTTATGATATTATGGACTATGTCAAACAACATATTGGTGATAACATTCGCGTTTATGACATTGCCCAACATTTTGGATATAATGAAAAATATCTGTCACACAGATTTAGTTCACTCCTTGGCATTTCCCTAAAGAAATATATTATGAAAGCCAAAGTAGATGAAGCAAATTTTATGTTGACAGATACCAATATGACCATCTTAGAAATCAGTAATGCACTAGGTTTCCTCGATAGCCATAACTTTATGAAATTTTATAAAAAACTGACTGGGTTAACTCCCAGCGAATACCGAAATGCCTTTTCTAAGCGAATGCTTTTCCATAAATAAATTTAACTATTATTTCTTAGCTTAGAAATATCCTGAAGCAAACTATCCACATCCTCTTCTCTAGTGGCCCAAGAAGTACAGAAACGAATTGCACTGTGAGTCTCATCCATACGACACTGATAAGCGAATCTATATTTTTCCCTTAGCTCATTCAAATCACTATCTGGAAAAATAGGAAATAATTGATTTGTGTTGCTTTCTACTAGAAAAGGGACACCTGCCTTCTGAAGCGCATTTTTGATACGATTTGCAAGTAGATTGGCATGAGCTGAAATCTGCAAGTATAAACCATCCTCTAGTAACGCCAAAAACTGCAAGCCAAGCAAACGTCCTTTTGCCAGCAAGCCTCCCTTTTGCTTTATTACATAGCGAAAATCCTTCTTTAAGTCAGAATTTATAATGACTAACGCCTCACCAAACAATGTCCCAACCTTTGTTCCACCAATATAAAAGGCATCACATAACTGTGCTAAATCAGGTAAAAACACATCATTTCCTTCTGCTTTCAGTCCGTAAACAAGTCGAGCTCCATCAACATATAAGAACAGTCCATGCTCCTTACACACCTTATACAGCTCCACTAATTCCTGCTTGGTATAAAGAGTTCCTAATTCCGTAGGTTGTGATACATATACTAGCTTAGGCTGGACAGTGTGTTCAAAACTCTCATCGTTGACATGAGCCAAATAATATTCATTTACTTGTTCAGCAGTAAGCTTACCGTCAGCAGATTCAAGTGCTATTACTTTATGGCCGCAGGACTCAATGGCTCCTGTCTCGTGTACATTAATATGAGCACTGATAGGACATAGAACACCTTGATAAGTCCGCAATACTGCAGAGATTAACGTAATATTGGTTTGTGTCCCACCCAAAAGAAAATGCACCTCTGCATCTGGTGCTTGACACAACTCTTGAATCAACCCTCTTGCCTTTTCACTATAAGGATCGTTTCCATATCCATCCGTCTGTTCCCTATTTGTTAATAATAATTTTTCTAGAACCTTTTCATGGGCTCCTTCACTATAATCACTTTGAAATTGTATCATTTTTCTGCTCCGTTCCTATATCCTAGCTCGCTTTCGCTCATTATATGATAAGCTGCGCTTATCATCAAAATTCGCCGCTCGCTAAGAGTGAGCTAGCTCCCTCTAGCTCGCTTTCGCTCATTATAGCATAAGCAAAGCCATAGGAAAATGGGTTTGTTTTTTGTTTACGATATATTGATATCGTGGTATGATAAAGGATAAATCAGACTCATCCTATAAGGATTTTTGAATTTGGAGGACTATATTTAATTATGAAAAAGGCAAAGAAATGTTTATTAATAGATAGATTAATTGACGAAGGTTGGTTCAATGATGAAAAAGAAGCTGTTCCATGGATTATGGATAGAAAGGTTTTAATAAATGACCAACCTGCATCTAGTGCAAAAGAGAAAGTCCCTTGTGACAGTACTATAAGAGTTCGTGAATATTATAAAAGAAGGTATGTTAATAAGGGCGGCTTAAAACTTGAAGGAGCGCTGAAAGATTTTAACATTGATGTGAAAGACAAAGTAGCGTTAGATTGTGGTGCCTCAACTGGCGGTTTTACTGATTGCTTAATATACCATGGTGCTGAAAAAGTTTATGCAGTTGATGTTGGTTATGGTCAATTAGCAGGCAAATTAGCGATACATCCAAATGTAGTTAATATGGAAAATACGAATTTAGGCGACAGTAAATTATGTGAATTAGATCCCATTCCTGAAATTATTTCTTTGGATTTATCGTACTTGTCACTGGTAAAAGCAATGCCAATATGTAAAAATATTTTTAGAGAGCAAACTGGTATTGTAATCTGTTTGGTTAAACCCATTTATGAGGTAGAATCCGCAGAAATACGCCGAACTGGTGAGATTAATGACAAAGATATTTTACGGGATATTCTAAAATCATTATGTGATAGTTTTATAGAGCAAGAGGTATCCATTCTGGGAATTACATATAGTCCAGTAACTGGGAATAATGGTACTTTAGAATATTTTATTGCAGTAAAACTAAATGATGATAAAATGGAAGTTATTGAAAATATTGATGAAACGATAAATTTAGTAGTTGAGCGTTCTTTTAAAATAAGTAAATTTGATAAAGATAATTATAATTAAATCTAGTATTATCTTATAGAGGAGTAGGGAAATGCAATTGATAGAATACGTAAAAAATGAAACAAAGCTAGATACATTTGAAGCAAATGGAATCATAATGGCTGGTAAAGTTTATATAAATAATGAGCAGTGTACCTATGGTAAGCACATTGTAAATGAGGATGATATTGTTATAATTAAGCACGACGAAAAGAAATATGTAACACGTTCTGGATTAAAATTAGAAAAGGCCTTAATTACATTTAATATTGACGCAACGGATTTAGTATGCATAGATATAGGTGCCTCTGAAGGAGGTTTTACTGATTGCTTATTACGTAACAATGCCCAAAGAGTCTATTCTGTTGATGTTGCATATGGTATCCTTAACTGGAAATTGCGTACTAATGAAAAAGTGGTAGTACTAGAAAGAACAAATGCTCGTTATTTAGATGAAGAAAAAGTAAAAGAAAAATGTGACCTAATCACATCAGATGTGTCATTTATTTCAATTCGTAAAATTTTCCCTAATGTAAAGAAATTATTAAAAGAGGATGGTACTATTATCTCTTTATTTAAACCACAATTTGAGCTTCCCAAGGAATACGTAAAGAAAAATGGTAACATTGAAAAACCAGAACATATTTATGACACCTTAAATGATACCATCCTTTTTTTGAAAGAAAATGGTATCTACATTAGAGATATCTCCTCCTCTCCCATTCGTGGTAATAATGGTAATATTGAGTTTTTACTATTAGGGGATATTAATGGTGAAAAACCAGCAATCATTGATCCTGATTTAGTAAAAGAAGTAGTCTCTAATGAATTTTTGTAATGATACACTTTTCACCCTCATTAGCATCTTCGTCTACATACTCATTTTGTGATTTATTATCATGGAATGTAACACAAAGAACTGCTTGAGCGCGGTTGATACCCACTTTAATATGTTTCTCTTTTTGTTGAGCTGTCTGTTCTAATAAGATGAATAGCTCTGAAAGAATTTCCTTGGTTAAAAATCCCCCTCGCCAGTGAAAAAGCAGAGGGACTTTTCTCCGTATTGCTTGTAACGCTCGCTTGGAAACATCCTCCATCTTTGTAAAAGATAATTTTTTATCCCTATAATAAAAGTGTTCGCCATCTTCACATAATGGTACATCATAGATGACAGGCTCATGATCTCGAAAAAAGCTTTTATCTCCTAGATTCACATAATCATATCGAATGATTCCCTCACTACCTAAACTGTTATCAAAGGTGGCATCTAAATGATAATATTTTCCCCCTCTTTTAACAATATTCCATGCGTGACGATACTTTATCTTCTTCTCAGGATTGTTATCTGAAATTGCAATAATACACCATATACCTAATGCATCACAGAGAATTTTAACAGTTTTTGCAATTCCCTCGCATACACCAACACCTTGTCCCAAAGGTCCAATGATTTCATGGGAATAAGGTTTTTTTAACTTATCATAACGTACTTTTTCACATATAAAATCGTGAATATATAATTCCTTCTCCCACTCTGACATAGAGGTAGCTTGACGTACCAGTTTCGCAACTCGTGCTTTCATAGCTTTCTGATGTTCTAATATTTTGTTCTTGTCAAATAAGTATTCAGGAATAAACTCCACATTGCTTGCCTCCGGATAGTATTTATATCGATAAGAGACAGCATAGAATATTTCAGGACAATCTAAACGTAACTGAAAGAAAATATCAGCCAATTCCCCAGCCTCCACCCTTGGTACAGCGAAGGATGGGGACAGGGAAGTTAGCCCTATTTTCATTGCATGATATGAAGTTTGTTGTATTTTGTTCATTTTCTGGTAGTAATATGGTTCCATAACTTAAGAAAACATCACTTTCTCACTATGGAACAGCTTGGTTAATACCCATGCCAATCCACAAGCATAAATAAGATTCATTACCATTGTAATTATCATTTGTATGGGCAAGTAAGAAAATGAAAATACGCCATGCATACAAAGGACGCTGTTATAGAGCGGAATAAAAAATGTAATTATATTTTTCCCGCCTCCACCAGTGATCATAGGTATCAAACTAATTACAATTACCACAATCATCAATGGTGCTACTGCTGTAGATGCTTCTTTAATGCTCTTGGCAAAGGCTGAAATAATGGATATCAAGGCAACAAGGATAAGAACCGTTGTTAAGATAATACCTAGTAGCAATAAGTAATCGGATAAAATATATACTCCTGCGTCCATTCCATCTATTGATCCACCCATTAATTTCGGCAATGCCAGCATAGTACCCGCAAAGCTCGAAACACCGGATAATACAGCAATGATACTTAAACTAAAGATTTTACCTAACGCCAAGGAGCTTCGTTTCATAGGAGTCACAAGTAAAGTCGCTACTGTACCTCTTTCTTTTTCTCCTGCAATAGATTCTGGTGCTACTGCTATACATCCACTATATAAAAAGGTCATTAAAAGCATTGGCAACATCATGGCAAAAAGCTGACCTGTAACATCCTTGTCAGTTGCCATATCATAGGTACCAGTTCCGTTATTCACATCAAATTTATTAATCATAGATGCTTCATAAGTATTTAAAGTAGTTATTATATTACTTCTCATATTCTGAGATTCCGACTCTGTGGAATTAAAATATATTTCTATATTAGGTGCAGCACCTCCAGTAGTTACATCATAATCCTTTACTGTAGCACTAAAATTCTCAGGAAAAATAACCAAAACATCTGCCTCTTTATCTCGAATCATAGTTTTGACTTTTTCCATACCATCATCTTCTATTTCAATCCACTCAGTCGATAACTCATGTAGCATAGGAGATAATTCTTCTGGCATATTTTGTACATATGTATTGGCAACATAATTGTCCTGATTATGAAATTGACCCATCAATCCTTGTCCCATAATTGTATACATGATATAAATCAACAGTCCAGGCATTAAAACCGTAGAAAACACCATTCTTTTATCACCAAAAAATCTTGCTAATTCTTTACTAACAATGGTAAAAATTTGATTTTTCATACAATATTGCCCACCTTTTCTTCATATATTTCAAAAAATCTATCCTCTAATGTTTTGTCTCCAACAATAGTAGCAAGGCTATCACATGCAACCATTTGTCCTTCAATAATAATCCCTACACGATCACATATTTTCTCAATTAAGCTAAAAATATGAGTGGATACAATGATTGTTTTACCATGGTTTTTAAGACTAATGAGAAAATCAGTAACCACTTTAGCGGTAATAACATCCAAACCATTTGTAGGTTCATCAAAAATAATAATATCTGGATCATGTACCAAGGATATTACCAGTGATACCTTCTGTTTCATACCAGTTGATAAATCACCAACTTTTACTTCTGCAAACTGATCAATTCCAAATCGTTTAAATAATTCTTCTTTTCTTTTTTCTCTTATATCCATGGGTATTCCATATAAATCTGAAAAAAACATAAATAAATAATTAGGTGTAAAAAATTCTTCCAGCTTCAATTCACTAGTCAAAAATCCTATTTTGCTTCTTACTTCCTCAGGACTATTTACCACACTAGATCCAGCTATCACCACATCCCCTTCGTCGGGTTTTATCAAGGTAGCCATCATGCGTAGTGTTGTTGTCTTTCCCGCACCATTTGGTCCCAATAAACCAAACACCTCTCCTCGATAAGCAGTAAATGACAAATCATCCACGGCTACCTTTTTTTTCTCTTTGGACTTCTCTAACTTTTGCTGTTTCGCAGAAAGTTTAAATACTTTTCTTAAATTTTTTACCTGTAAAATTTCTTCCATAAGGTTCTCCTGTCAGTAATATTTTATTGAAAATTAACGCACAAATTTATATATCCCAGTATGTGCAGAAAGAATATATTCTACATTACTGATAACTGGCTGCATTGCCTTTACACTCTCAATATTTTGACTGTGCTTCATATTCATAAGCCAAAGAAAGGGTAATATAGTTCCTTTCCTTGAGATACGCAGTAAATCTCCACTTGCAAGATAGTCATTATCTATTAGAAATGCTGCCGAACCAGGTGTATGTCCTGGAGCAAAATATATCTTTACAGAGGTGTCACCCACAAGTACAGTATCGCCATCTTCCATTAAGTTATAATTCCTTATCCTTTTATTATGCATAAAACCACGACGTGCTGTGTTACCATTTATCATCTGTTCCTCTGCTGTTGACAGATAAACCTTTGCTTGTGGAAAGGCCAAAAGACCACCTGCATGGTCAAGATCCGTATGTGTCAAAAAAATATGAGTCACCATATCAGTTTCAATTCCTAGCTTCTTTAAACCTCTTTTGGCTATTAGTGGGGACATACCCGTATCAAAAAGTATAAAATTGTTCTCTGATTTAAAGACATAGAAATTTACATAAATACACCGCACAACATATAAATTCTCTGTTATTTTATGTGTGGCAGTAGGGTAAAATCGACTGAAAATACCAACAAGAAAAAGCAAAACAACTCCAATTATTAAATAATTAAGCATAAGATTCCTCCTTTTAGAATTTATTGACTTAACATTGGCTAACCGCAAAGCATACTTTACATTTTATGTATAGCACACTTAGCAATTCTTGTCAAGTTGACTTTGCCTTTTCGTGTTATGAATCCATTATAAATCATTCATCTCGTCTACCACAGACCACTCTTTTGCTGTCATCTCTACCCATGCTGGTTTGAATCCACTTTTTATAGCATTCCTAACAGACTTAATATTGGACCAAGCTGCACAGTAAAATGGAACCTTTCCCGCCTTAAGTATTTCCAATGCCAAGCGACTAGTTAGTGCTGATGCAATACCCTGCTTACGGTATTCTGGCAGAATATCAACTCCTATCTGCCACATACTATCACAATCTGCGGAACAGGCTGCAAGTCCTATCATGGTTTCTCCATCATATGCACCAACTCCTAAAACATCTAATTCTTTGCGGTCTTTACTAAGTGCATTATTCCACTCTTCTGTATACAGTGTTTTAAAGTCACTTTTGTGTAATATCCTTAATTGGTAATCACACTTTAATTCTTTAAGACACTCCAAATCTGGCAGAAAATACTCCGCCATAAAACAGATTCGAAGCTTATACTTCTGCAAAGCATCATTTAACACATGCATATTAGGCGTTTCAAAACAATGCTCTATTGGGTATTTATTTATGTATTTCGTAACAATATCTCTATATTCCTCTTGTACTGATGCAACAATATTATTTCCATAGGAAATTAAATTACATGCTAAAGGTAACTTTAAGTATTTCCGTGCGTTAGGATTTTCTTTGGAAATTACCACCTTATTTTCATTACTTATAAAATCAACTTCATTACAGTTTGCATCTATGGCAGATTGTTTCATAGCCTCTTCCAAAATATAATTATTTGTAATCTGCATTTTTGTTGAATCCTTTCTTTTATTGTTATGGTGTAAGTTCTGCAATATTCAAGAGTAAGCAGGTTCCATCCTCTCTAAGTCCTACTATTGTTTCGGAGGGTGATACCGCTATATCAACAATATTTATCCATTTCTTTAACTCTTTATTAATTGCTTCCGTTTTGTTTTTATCATGATCTACATACAATACTTTTCCTTTATCCGTAAGTCCTACAGCAAAGTAGAATCCCTGTTGTATGGCAACCATATGTTTCCATTCTCCCGTTTCTAGCGGCTTATTATATTCACTAACTAAAAAAGATATTACTGTCCCATTCCTCCTTAGTCCCAAACATCTCCCATTAGTAGGACATGCATTTATGACAACCATATCTCCGCCCTCATACACACTTGTTAGCTTTGGTATAACCACATGACTATTCCCTTTTGATTCTGTATCTAGGTAATATACATTCCCTTGCTCTGTAAGAATATAAGAGCCTGATAGAAATATAGGAGTTTCCTCCATTTGAAGTCTTTCATAATTGTCACCATCTTCATAAAGGATTTCACCATTTTTTAACAATGCCCTAAAGGACAAATAATCTAAATTATTATTGATGCTGACAAAAGGTTCTTCATCATTCAATTCTAGTGCCTTCTTTGTCATATATAAACTATACGCCGAGGTCAAAGGCATTGACTCTTTCAACAACTCTTCCATTTGTTGAATATCTTGTCCATAATAAATACTTCCATCTTCATTTAAGAAACAAAGTTCCTCTCCAGTAACTACCTGTTTTGCTTTCTCTGAAAGATTCATGTTTTCCCATATTTCATCAGCAGTATATTCATAAACATTTCCATCCTTGATGGCAATAGGTGTCTCTATAACCACAGCAAATTGTCCTGGTATTTTAATTGTCTGTTGGGAGGCATTCGGCAAAAATATGACTGTAATAATTGCTATTACAAAAATACTACATAATAAAGCAATGATATGCCATTTTTTGATTTTCTTTCCCTTCTTCATTTATCCACCCCATTTAAAATCCATCCCGTTTATTATACATTATTATTATTTAAAAATATACTTCTGTTCCTTTATTTGATATAATTTCCATATTAAATATATATGGGTATTTTAGAATTAAGAGGTAATATAAAACGTTAGAAGCTTATCCACTGTTATTAAATGGTATAAAAATAGCACTGAATGTATTCGTTGCATTCAGTGCTATTTATCATACCTTAATTTTATCCTTTATTTAATGAACTCATTCATAAAAACAATCACTGCCATCTGTATTTCTAGCAAATACTTTTTAAACTCATACCCCAAAAAATATTGGCTATCTATAACATCCGTTGCCACCTCTTCTCCCCGATAAAATGGCGGGCATGGATTTAACAATGCATTTTCATTGGCTAACTCCATAATCTCTTTCGTTACTTGTATACCTTCAAATTCAACCAATGCCTTTGGGGGTATAGAGTCTGTGCATATAATATCTTTTCCTTTCACAGCTTCTGATAACCCACTGTGCCAAGTCACATCCTCCATCTTATATTTTAAAGGATTGCATTGTTCTAATGTAAATCCTAGTAACTCAGAGGCTTCTTTCCACGCATATCCAATGTTCCCTGCTGCCCCAACAAACAAAATCTTTTCTTGTAATATATCTCTTCCCATTTTATGTAATGCATATAAATCAGCAAGCATTTCACATGGATGGTTTATGCTTGTCATTGCATTTATAACTGGCACCTTTGCTGAAGAAGCTATTTTTTCTAACATAGAAATATCTGGATATCTTACCACTACTGCATCTGCCCAATTATTAATATAACCAATTACATCTTGTATTTCCTCCTTCTTATCAAGAGTAGATGGATCAAATAATATGGCTTGACCACCTAGTAAATAGATACCTTTTTCAAATGTGACTCTAGTTCTAATACTAGAAGCAGGAAAGAACATAATAACTGTCTTTCCTTTTAATACTTCCTTATATTTTCCACTTTGAATTTCATCTGCAATCTTAAATATGCTCCATACATCGTCCATTGTTAGGTCTTTTAACCTAATTAAATCTTTCATTTTAAAATCACCTTCCAATTATCCTTATCTACTACATATTGGAACTCTATTAATTTATCGTCCAACATCACTTTAAGCAATTCACTCAAATCACTTACTGTATTATGCTGAAATAGATTCTCGTAGCTTCAAATAAAAAAACTATGTATCTATTTTACCACGTAATATTGTATTATTCATTCATAATATAAAAGAGCCAGTTTCAAACTGACTCCTTCACCTTATCCATAATTACTTTTCACTATAGTTTTCTAATAGGAAAAAACATATAAGCCTGCCCATTTTCCTTAGGGCAATTAAAATCATGAGCTGCACCTGCCAGTTCCAAACCATTCTCTTTTATATAGGCAATTACTTTAGAAAATTCATTTCCATCTACGCATTTAATATAAAGATATTCAAATCTCGGAATGGTCCATTTTGTCCATCCCTCTGGAGCTTCTGCATCATTTTCAACTTCTATGCCTGCAAGATAAAGTCCTTTTGTGAAATTTTCTTGCCATGGCTGAAAGGTTCGTGATAAATCAGACATTGCTCCCCATATTCCGGCAATGTTTCCATCACCATCTTTTTTAGCAAGATGCTGAACTTCTCCAAAATGACTGTTGGCATCCTCCCATAATCTCTGAATAAATCTATCACCATCATTTGTAGAACCTTCTTTCCCTATAACTGCAAAAGCCTCTTTCTGACATCTGTTTATGTCCATGGTTTTATCCTCCTAGCTCACTTTTGCTCATTGTACCATTATTCTTCAAAAGAGAATACTCTTTCTTATGAAAAATAAACAGTCTTTCCAGTCCTACCAGACTCATAGATGGCTTCTAAAATCTGAGTTACTACCATAGCTTCTTCCGGTTTTACCACAAGTTCACTACCATTTATGATGGCATTATAAAATACCTTCTGCTCTACATCACTAGGTTCTTCTGTGGCACCATCATAAAAAGCAACACCACCAGCATTCAAATCAGGTTCCTCCACACATTGTTTGCCATACTGTACGCGGTTGATTCTAAGGCCTTTTTTCATATCTGCACCTGCTTTTGTTCCACATAGAGTCGTTTGTGCCTCTCCTACCTCTAGGGAATTCAATGCCCACGCAGCTTCTAAATGAATGGTAGCACCATCTTTCATTTTTATAAAAGCAAATGCAGAGTCTTCTACGGTAAATTTTTCGGAATCCCAATCTCCCCATGCATTACCTGTTTCTGTTTGATCAGCCAATTTACGGTATACAGAACCAGTTACAGACTCAGGCTCATAATTGTTCATCATCCATAAAGTCAAATCAAGGGCATGAGTACCAATATCAATCAAGGGTCCGCCACCTTGCTTTTCCTCATCTAAAAATACACCCCATGTTGGCACAGCTCTTCTTCTGATTGCATGAGCTTTTGCATAATAGATTTCACCAAGGTCACCATTTTCACAGGAACGTTTTAAATATTCAGAATCTCCACGATAACGATTTTGATATCCAATAGTAAGTATTTTTCCTGTTTTTTGTGCTACCTTCACCATTTTTTTGGCTTCTTCATAGGTTTTCGCCATAGGTTTTTCACACATTACATGCTTGTCAGCTTTCATAGCAGCTATACTAATTGATGCATGGGAACTGTTAGGAGTGAGAACATATACTGCATCCAAATCCTCTTTTAATAGTTCCGTATAATCTGTATAAATTTTTGCAGATTTTGTTCCAAATTCTTCTTTCATTTTCTGTGCTTTTTCTTCTTCTAAATCACAAAAAGCAACAATTTTAA
>CAZKGP010000021.1:0-17188 GCA_964552225.1 uncultured Acetatifactor sp. | reverse complement strand
CCAATAATAGTTAAGCGTTTCAGCTTAGAGTCCATTTGCTACCTCTACTAAATATTTTCCATATTCTGTTTTTGACAGTGGTTCTGCCAATTTTAACATTTGTTCCTTATCAATAAAGCCTCTCTTGTAAGCAATTTCTTCAATGCATGAAATATATAGGCCTTGTCTCTTTTGAAACGCCGCCACAAAATCTGCCGCATCTAGAAGTGCATCTTGGTTCCCTGTATCCAGCCAAGCAAATCCTCTACCTAAGGTTTCCACAAACAAATTACCTCTTCTTAGGTATTCATTATTAATACTAGTTATCTCAATTTCCCCTCTATCTGAAGGCTTCACATTTTTAGCAATCTCTACTACATCATTGTCATAAAAGTATAAGCCCGGTACAGCATAGTTACTCTTAGGGTTTTCTGGTTTTTCTTCAATAGAAATGACTTTTCCTACTTCATCAAACTCAACAACACCGTATTCTCTAGGATCACGTACATAGTAGCCAAATATGGTTGCACCTAGTTCTCTAGTGGACACTTCTTTTAGAACTTTAGAAAAACTCTGACCATAGAAAATATTATCTCCTAAAATTAGTGCAACTCTGTCATTTCCAATAAAATCAGCACCAATAATAAACGCATCAGCCAATCCTCTTGGCTGTTCTTGAACTGCATACTCAATCTCCATCCCTAGTTGTGAACCATCTCCTAATAATTCTTGAAATACAGGCAAATCTCTTGGAGTGGAAATAATCAACACTTCACGAATACGTGCCAACATAAGAATAGATAATGGATAATAAATCATTGGCTTATCATATACTGGTAAAATTTGTTTAGATGCTGCTTTCGTTAGAGGATACAGCCTTGTACCTGAACCCCCTGCTAAAATAATTCCCTTCATAAACTTCCTCGTTTCTGCGTTATTTTGAACACATCAAATGGGAACGATGTCACTCGTCCCCATTTAAAGATTTATTTTTCATACATAGTATTGTAGTACTTTTGATAGTCACCGCTTGTTACGCGCTTCATCCACTCTTCGTTTTCAAAAAACCATTTAATAGTAAGCTTAATGCCTTCCTTAAACATAGTTTCTGGCTCCCAGCCAATCTCAGCTTTGATTTTGTCTGGTGCAATAGCATATCTGCGGTCATGACCCTTTCTATCTTCTACATAGGTAATTAAGTCTTTAGTTACCAATGCTTTTCGAGGATCATTTTCGGGTAACATCTCTTGTAGTGTTTCAATAATTATATTGATAATTTCAATATTTTGCTTCTCATTATGTCCACCTATATTATAGGTTTCAAACAATCTTCCTTTTTCTTGTACCATGTCGATTGCTTTTGCATGATCTTCCACATACAACCAATCACGAACATTCTTACCATCTCCATACACTGGCAATTTCTTCCCTTGTAAAGCATTGTTGATAATCAAAGGAATTAATTTTTCAGGGAATTGATATGGTCCATAATTATTAGAACAATTAGTAATATTTGCTGGGAAACGGTACGTATCCATATAAGATCTTACCAGCATGTCCGAACCTGCCTTACTTGCAGAATAAGGACTATGTGGATCATATGGAGTCGTTTCATAAAAATACTCACCCTCTTCTTCTAATGAACCATACACTTCATCTGTAGATACGTGAAGGAATTTCTTACCTTCCTGAAAAGTTCCATCAGGCAGTTCCCAAGCATTTTTAGCACAATTTAGCATAACTGCTGTACCCATAACATTTGTCTGTACAAATACTTCAGGGTTACGAATACTTCTATCAACATGACTTTCTGCAGCAAAATGAACCACTCTGTCTATATCATTTTCTTGAAAAATCTTAGAAATAGCTTCTTTATCACAAATATCAGCCTTGATAAAAGTATAATTATCTTTTTCTTCCACATTCTTTAGATTTTCTAGATTACCCGCATACGTTAATACATCCACATTAATAATCCGTATATCATTGCCATATTTATTAAACATATAGTGGATATAATTGGAACCAATAAAACCTGCTCCTCCTGTTACTAAGTATGTCTTCATATTTAATACTCCTTTATTGTGAAAGGCATATCCTGATTAACCAGATATAACTTTCTTATTATATATAATTTACAATACATAGACTGATTATATCAAAACATTATGTTTATGACTAGTACTATTCTTATTTCAATTAGTATCCCAAATAACTCCAGTTCATATCCACATTTCCGCTGATACCGCTCACTCTTCCTGTGGATTGATATTGCCACATATCATATCTTCCGCTATAACTTGGTTGTGTAGCATACTGTGCTAACCAAATTTTGTATGCACTTAGCTGACTAGCATCAATTTTATTGGTAAACCAAGATTTATTGGCATAAACACCTGCTGTATAACCATAATTTTGAATGGTTTGACAAAATGTCTTACACACAGCCGTTCTAGTAGCCTTATCAATATTATCAGCTCGGCCACCGCTACTTTCCACGTCAAGGAAAATAGGATAAGAAATTTTATAATTTTTCACCAAGTCTAAAACATAAGAGGCTTCTTCCAAAGCTTCTTGATTACTAACCGCCTGTGTAAAGAAGTATACCCCTACCTTAAGACCAGCCGCGTTAGCACCTTTAATGTTGGCTTCAAATTTAGGATCAATTACTAATTTGCCCGTTAAAGATCCCCTATACGCACAACGAATTATTACATAGGACACACCTGAATTCTTTACAGCATTCCAATTAATACTTCCATTCCATTTAGAAACATCAATTCCCAAGGTACCGTTTCCTGTGACAAGAGAGCCATCACTTGAAAAATTATATTTAGCGCCTTGAATTACTTGTTCACCAGTTATTTTATTGCCTGCCGCATCAAAATAATATACTTGACCATTTAAAGTCTGCCATCCAGTATATTTTGTCCCTCCCTTTAAGAAGAACTTGCTTGCTGTATAGTAATCAGCATATACCGCTTCTCTATAATTATCGTTTTCTTGTACATAAATAATATTTCCACTTACATCTTTTAAAGGAGTGGTTTTATCAATCTTAGGGTCAGCCTTAACGGTAATCGCACAATTAGCCTGCACTTCAATGTTATTTTCTTTATATTTAACCATAAGAATCACACTACCTGACTTGATTCCCGTTATAGTAATTGCTTTATCATTCACGGTTGCTGTTGCAATAGTTGCATCTGAAGTTTCTACTGAAATTGCTGATTTGCCACTGGCGTTACTAAGCGTTGCGTGAACTACAATAGGCGTTCCAATATATACCGTTGCCGCTGTTTTGTCCAATGTAATCGCAATATTACCCGTTACTTTTACCTTAATAGTAGTTCTTGCTGCAGTAGCATCCGTTCCATTTTCTTTATAATTAGCCACTACAGTAAGGGTTGCATCCCCTTCTTTGATACCGTTGATAGAAATATTACCGTTTCCATCAATAGTCGCCGTTGCAATATCTGTTTTATCAGAAGAAATACTATATAATAATTCTTTATTTGCAGTAAAATTACTTACCGTAGTTTTTAAATCTACTTTTCCGCCAATTGCTATGGTTGGAGCTGCATTATCTATGGTAACGACTCCTGAATTTAAACCAGCATTGACAATCACACTGCAACTACCCGTTAAAGGATCACTTATGGCATCCCCACCACTAACGGCATTGCCGTATGCTACATACGAAATAATAGCAGTACCAGCTCCTAGTGCAGTCACCCTACCACTTGTATCTACTGTTGCAACACTGCTGTTACTGGAGCTCCAAGCAACAGTAGTAATTGACACATCACTGCTTTTTGCCGTAACAACAAAGCTTTCTCCTATATTTAAAGTCTTACTTCCAGGATCAATTGTACTAGTAAAAGCCAAACGATTGAAACTGCCAGAATATGCAAAAGTAATAGGATCAGGAATTGTATTTTTATTTACTTCAATATATGTATTTAGTGTAGATGTGCTTTCCACCCAAGAAACAGTATCTCTTAGATTAGATTCTACGATATTTTCATTAATTTGGGTATCTTCCTTTGCCACATTAATCTCAGCTTCTGTTTTTGCCTCATTACTCACATCTACTTTTTTATAATCAATTTCTTTCTTTACAGTTACACTTTCTTGGGACGTTGGAACTGTATACTCTTTATATTTTTCCCCACTTAATGCGTTAACTAACACCTTGTATTTACCTGGAGTAATATCTTTCTTATAAATAATACCGTCCATATCATCATCAGACCAATTTAAGGTTTTGCCTTTTGGATCTGTTAAAGTTACGGAAAAAGGAAGGTTTGAAATCAATTTACCGCTCTTTTTATTAACAAATTTTATTTTTAAATCCTTTTCAATAGAAGATAAATTTAAAATAATAGTAACATCTTTACTCAACTCTTCCTCTTGATAAATTGGAATTTCTTCTGAAATAGGTTCTTCTCCTGCTATGGCATTGGCCGCAGCTATTTTGGCCAATTCTGCATCCGCCACCGCTAGTAATCCAGCTTCACCTATCAAATTAATTCCATCCAGTTCTTTGCCCACGCTGACATATGTTCCACTCTGGTTATCAATAAGTTTTGTGCTCAAGAATACTCCACCTGTGATTATTGCCAACACCAAAACTCCAAGTCCTGTTGCAAGAACAACTCTATCCCCAGTTCCCATATCTAGAAAGCTGAGCCATAATTTAACAAAAAAATTAGTCTGTTGCTTTTTAGGGGTCTTTCTGCTATAGGCAGAGATGGTTTTTTCTTTAGATTTAGAAAAGCGTTCTTCTAAATCTTCAGCATAATAAATATCATCTTCTTCCTCTATTTCATCAGAATAGTAAACCTCTTCTTCCTCGTCTACTTCATCGGAATAATAAGCCTCATCTTCCTCGTCTTCTTCATCCGAATAATAAATATCTTCATCATACTCTTCTTCAGAATAATAGACATCTTCCTCTTCTGCTTCATCAGAATAATAAACATCTTCTTCCTCGTCCACTTCATCGGAATAATAGATGTCTTCATCTTCTTCCTCTATTTCATCAGAATAAAAAACATCTTCTTCCTCTTCTGCTTCATCGGAATAATAAATATCTTCATCTTCGTAAAACTCATCTTCATATTCTATTTCATTTATGTCCTCAAATTCATCATATGGTTTTTTCTTATGATTAAATAATTTCTTCATTCGCCCATCCTTTTTAATTTGGCTAGTTAATAATTCTGTAACATTATATCATTGACTAGTGCATTCTTCAAGGAAAAACCCTATTTCTTCATAAATTCTTAAATTTTCCTAATATAATGGACATTCTAATTATATAATAGTAAAATAAGCAAAGCATAATAACCAAAAATTATGAAAGAGTGTAGGAAATATATGAAGAAAAATAATGATATTAACTCCAATGATATAAATCAAAATTTAGAAGAAGTAGCAGATGCTCCAAAGAACATATTTAAGCGAATAAATTGGCATATTGTTTTTGCGCTTGTATTCTTAATAACGGTGGGGCTTATATACCATCGTATTATGAATTATGGAACCCTAGTAGATCCAAGTACAATTGAAGGCAATGATGACCTCGATGTATTAGACTACTTCGCTCCTTTATTAGGTTACGAGGGACCCGTGAACGAAGACGGAATCACAACTGTAGTTGCCTTTGGCAATAATCCCTTTTCAGATGACCGCAATTCTAAGGATAACTTAGCTAAAATAATTGCAGATACAGGTGACATCACAGTATATAATTGCTCTATAGAAGATTCCTTTTTGACCATGACCGAAGATTTTTTTCCGCCTAAAAGTGAATCAATTGACAACTTTAACCTTTATAATTTAATTACATTATTTGCAAATAGAGACAATTCGACCGTTATATATAATTTCACAAAAAGTATAGAAACCTTTGGTAGTAATCTTCCTGAAGGCGCCCAAGAGGCCTATGACACATTAACTACAATAGATCCAAATACTATTGATGTGATTACCATAATGTATGATGGCAGCGATTATTTAGCAGGACACAATATGTACAGCGACGAAAACGCGACAGATATTTGGCAATTTACTGGTAACTTAGAAGCTAGTATCGAATTAATACGTGCTACCTACCCTCATATACGAATCATAGTATTATCCCCAACTTATGCATTTGCTGTAGATGAATCAGGAGATTATGTAAGTAGTGATATATATCGTTATGGTCAAGATGTTCTATCAACTTATGTTATTAAACAGTCTGCCTCTTCATATGCTCACGGTATTACCTTTGTAGACAATCTATATGGTTCTGTACACGAAGGCAATGCAACAGATTACCTTATTGATAATATTCACTTAAATGTAGATGGGCGTAAGCTAATTGCACAGCGTTTCCTAGAAGCGCTACATTATTATAATGAATTTGGAAAAAGTAGCGAGGAATAGATATTTTAAAAAAATGCCGCACAGTAGCGGCATTTTTATTTTATTCAAAGAGTCCTATATAGATGGTGGTATCTAAATAAACATTATAACCACCAATGTAATCAAACAATTGATAATCATAATCTAGAAGATTTCCTTGTATTTCTTTTTCAGAGGAAAGAATAACATAATGACACCCACTGGCTTTAGCTAATTTGGCTAATGTTTCTGCATCAATTATGGGAGCTTCCATCACATCAAACAATTCATGTTGTACTTGCCATTTTGTGACTACAATATCCCTTCCATATGGCATGCAAATTACAGAGGAGTACTGGCGAACGTATTGCAGCATCTCAATAGGGAATACAGCCATAACCTCGCGCCCTTCCACTTTTATAGAATCACAGATATCTACTACATTTTGTGGAATATGATAACTATTTTCTGCTTTGGAAAAATAAATATTGTCATATACATAAGTTCCCGAAACCATAATCAAGAGACTTCCTATTATAACAAAGCCTATTTTCATTTTGCCCTTTACTTTATCATAAATTTGAATCATTGTATAAGCAATTACAGTTGTAATGGGAATAAGCCATATAATACGATAGTAGATTTCATCGCCAATAATACCATATATAACATTTGCAAATAGGGGATTAAAGTAAAAGAGAAGCAAAATAATAGGCCCATATACAAAAAGAATGCGAAGGTGCTTTCTTTTTTCAGTTATCAATAAATATCCTACTGATAATAAAAACCAGCCCACAATAAGTCCGATTCCCATATATTCACGAAATAATTGAATTACACTACTCAACATAATCAAACCTTTCTTCCTTAATTTAACACAAAATACAGCATAATATAAAAAACAGCTGGAATACAAGATATAGCAAATGGTATCAATATTTTAAATCGCTTATAACATACTGCCCCACAGATTGCAGCGATACCTATTAGCATACAAGTCAAAAAGCCTGACAATGTACTACAAAGACAGCCAGCAATGGTAGTTGCAGTTAACAATATCCATAACTTTTTACTTAGCTTAGCATTTTGTTCCATTCGCTCTAATAAAAGCAACAGGAAATAGATAAGTAGTGGAATAATAATGTTGCCTAGAGCTGCTTTTCCTTGTCGACTCCTAGCAATCATAAAATGTTCTGCAGTGAGTAGTGAATAATCCCCAAAAATAACTAGTAATTCTACAAAGAATAAAAACAGAGGCAGTTTCTCTGAGTGTTTCTGCCCACAAATCTTCCGTCCAATCAGATAGTAAATTGCATAAGTCATTGGAATCAATATTAAAGGCATGATTATATGAGCAACACTTGTTGTATGCATTCCTGATATTTTAGATAAGAAAGCAATCCATATTGGAAACGGTGCTAATCCATGCCTTGTATCCATTCCCGTTGTCCCACCAGTATAAGGCAGCTTCATATACATTGAGTTACTGTCTTCTGTAATAGCAGAGACAGCAATATAATAAGCATCATCTCCGTCTGCGTATGCCAAGCGGACAGCTTGTACTAATTGAAACAGCAAAAGCACACCGAATAATGTCCACATAATATAGTACATGCGACTATTACTATTTTTTTTATCAGAAACTACTTTAAATCCTTTATTTCTAGAATAAGTTTTATTATAAATAAGTAGTGACAGGATAAAAATAACACCTGTAATAATAATAAAGCACCAGATCAGAGTAATAAACGGGTCATTAAAAACTTCCTCGTTTTGGGGCTCTAATTTGGGAAAAATTAATATTATGGGAACACTTATTATTTGAAAAATAGCCCACAATATAATTTGTCCGCTTATCCACATAAAAGGAATATTCTTATTTGTTTTATTGATACCTAGTGTAAACATACTCCCTATCACAATAGGTATCAGCAATAACCATACTAATAAAATCAGATACTGTAACACCATCTTCTCTACTCCACCTCATATAAAAAAATTCGATAATAACTTTTCTCTGTTTCAAAAGGCTCTTCTCTTAAGAGTTTAAGACCTTGTTCCTCAGCATTTAAGATATAAGCGGCAGATAACAAGAAACGTCCGTCTATTTCTTTAAAAGCTTTTGTATTAAGACTAAAATTCTGAAAAAAGAATCCATTTTTTTCAATAGTATAATAACCTGGTGTCTCAGAACTAAAAAGATAGCAGCGATTTCCCCAACCATCAAAATACTCCTTTAGGTAATCACTTTTATTAAGTTCTGGTTCAATTATTCCACGAAACTGATGCTTATACGTTAAGGTATAATTATTAGAATAACCATCCAGTCCATAAAATCCGCTGTAATATGCTGCTGCCGGATCAATTCCAAGACTTGCTACTCTATATTGTGAAGTCTCCATGCCTGTATAGTCTGTAATATATGTTTTTACCTGTTCCATAACATCTGCTGCATAATATTCTTGGTAGCTTATGGCATTATTCTCTCTTCCAAGTATGCTATAAATATTAGCTGGTAAATTACTCCCCTTTATCTCCATAAGACCTGTGAATACAATAGTCACCAAGCCTATCCCAAGACTGCCACCAAAGAGCACCTTAATAATACCCTTTTCAATGGAGAAAATCTTCACTAATACATACAATACATATGCTAACAGCAGGTACCATAAGGTAGGTGCAATCCACAATACTCTTTGCACTTGGAAGGAACCAAGTACATCTATATGATTACGTATAAAAATACCACCACTACTATTCCAAAATGCCGCTATTAATGCAAAAAAAGCATTCCATCCAAGCATTATAAAAATAGGCTTACACAATTTTCTTTCACTTTTTTGCCACCATAATAAAAGTATGACTAGTAAAGCTGTAACTAAAATCATACTATGAAAATCATTACTATGCTCTCCGCCTTTCAGAAAAGCATTAATCCATTCATTTAAAAATGATGATTTATTTAAAACATATTCTGTTTTATGAGATATTTGACCATTTCCCAAACCAAGGGTTTCACCAAGTAAGCGAATATTAATGACCACATAAGTTATTAGCATTAAGCTCCATGCTATTATCATTGTTATTATTTTAGTTTTATCCTTACCTCGTTGCTTCCATAACTCCCATAATATTAAGACTATGAGCATTCCCAAAACACCAAATCCCACTAATACAAGGGAAGAGTTCAATGCATAAAATATAAAATAACAGCATCCCAAAAGCCTGTTTTTGCCTTCTTTTAATTGCCAGAAGCACCAAAACAATAACGGTATTCCATATTGGGATAACCCATATACAGGCAAAAAAGGAAGATACGCAAACATAACGCCTACAATCATAGCAATCCATTTGCAATCAGTCAATTTTACAGCCAGCAGATAAATCCCCACAAATCCTACTAAACTCCCCAATAATTGCATTATTACATAGGCTTCAAAGTACTGTCCACTTAAGAATAGCAAGACACACATTGGCGCAGGCATTGTCAATGCTGTTTTAGATGCACCATTCATAAATTCAGGCAAAATATTGCCTTGAAACAAATGCTTTGCTTGTAAAATATAGGCCAGCATTTCTCCATCCAATTGATCATGGTAAATCACGGATACATCTTGCCCCAATATAAGAAAAGGCACCAACATACACGCTGTCGCTGCCAATCCTATGATAAACCACCATTTATTTAACTTCTGGGGTAGTGTTTTCTTTAAAGCATTGCTCATGTTTACTATTTTCCTTTATTATTTTCAGCATCCAACCATACCAAAGGGTCATAATAAAAATCGAATTCTTATAGTCCATAATGCCTGCACCTGATAAAGTATAATATGCTATTATAACACCTGCAGACAATAAAAAGAATGTTGTTTTAATTGGTTGTTCCAATTTTAACCTTTTACGAAAACCCAATAACAAAATACCACTAAACACAATTCCAGCCACAAACCACCAATTACTAAAATCAATATATTCTTTTGTTAATCCCGGTTTTTGTGTCTTCATTATTTCATAGTTCCTGCCAAAATAAGACTCAAATCCACCATTTACCAAAGATTCCATAAACATAATCGGTGGAACGCTATAAGCTAACGCATCCCTTCCTACAGCAATTACAATATCTTTAGTGTGAATATCAGATGATGTTTTAATCATTTGCCAATAAAGTTCTTGAGCTCTATCTGCTCCATATTGACCTTCTATGAGTGGTCCAAATTCATTTATAACATTATCTGCATGCCATGAAATATTTCTAGATGCATCCACATCCATGACATCTTTTATATCCCAAGACCAAAAATTATAATTTAAGTAAAACCAAGGCCATACAAAACGACTTACTGCTGAAGACGCACAAGTTTTCTTCATTCTCCCGTAACTTCCTGGTGTCTGTGTCAAACTGCTTACTGCAAGAATTAATCCCAAACTAACAATAAAAGCAGCAACTTTAAATCCTGCTTTCCTTTTATTACTTTTCCAAGTATTCACGACTGCATATATAACTACAAGGAATATGGGAGCACCTGCTAATAATTTATATTCTGGCATCAACAAGCTCATAGCAAGCCAAAGTGGTGCCACTTTAACAATTGATTTTGCACTCATCTTACTAGGATGATCTAACATAACTAGCACTTTAGATATGAGTATTAAAAAAAGAGACAAGGTTAGAGAGTGAGGCAATACAGCTAAATGACATTGCATTATCATAGGAATAGTTATTACACATAAGCATCCCCAAATGCCTTTAATATTTATATTTTTAATGCTCATTGGCTGTATAATTTTACATACAAGCAAAAAAGAGTAAGTGGCATAAAATGCCATCACTAATTGAAAAATATATAAGATGCAATAATAAGGAATATAAGTAAAGGCTTCTATTTTCATTGCCAACCAAATAAATACAGGATAAAGAATTCCATAATATTCATCACAAACAAAATTTTTGCTTATTTCAATATAATGAAGACTATCCCCAAAATCTTGGAAATGCCCAAAATTAAAAAACATCCAACAAAGTCCTAATACTATTTGGACACTCATTCCAATCACAAGTATTCCGCAGATGATTCTACGTGTATGTTGTCCAAAACGCTCCATAACAAGTCTCCTAACACTACAATAATGTCATATCACCCTATACCGCTTTTTACTGATAAAATTCATTCACTTTATTGCAAATATAATCTACTTCTTTCGCAGATAATTTATAATACATAGGCAACCTTACTAGACGTTCACTTTCCTTCGTTGTATATTTATCTTCACCGTGGAAACGAGCAAATTTAAGCCCTGCTGGAGAAGAATGAAGAGGAACATAGTGAAATACAGAATTAACACCATTTTCTTTCATAAAATCAATAAACGCCGTTCTCTCTTCGATGTCCTTTAATTTAATGTAGAACATATGGGCATTGTGAACACAATCCTTAGGTATAACAGGAAGTTCAATCTTACCTGCTTCAGCAAGAGGTAAAAGCTTTTCATAATAATGATTCCAGTTTGTAAGCCTTTGCTCATTTATCTCATCAGCAACTTCCAATTGTGCATATAAGTATGCCGCATTCATATCGCTAGGTAAGTAAGATGAGCCTTGATCCATCCAAGTATATTTATCAACTTGTCCACGATGGAATTTACTGCGGTTTGTTCCCTTTTCCCGAAGAATTTCTGCTGCCTCAATATATTGGCTATCTCGGATTAAAAGGGCACCACCCTCACCCATGCTATAATTTTTCGTTTCGTGAAAGCTAAAGCAACCAAATTCACCAATTGTTCCAAGTGGACGCCCCTTATATGAGGACATAATCCCTTGTGCAGCATCTTCTATTACAATCAAGTTGTATTTCTTAGCGATTGCCATAATAGTATCCATTTCACAAGACACTCCTGCATAATGTACTGGTGAAATAGCTTTTGTTTTCTCAGTAATGGCTGCCTCTATTAAGGTTTCATCTATATTCATGGTATCTGGTCTAATATCAACAAATACTGGAACAGCACCTCTTAATACAAACGCATTAGCTGTAGACACAAAGGTGTAAGAGGGCATAATCACTTCATCCCCCGGCTGTATATCGGAAAGCAAAGCAGCCAATTCCGTTGCATGAGTACAAGAAGTTGTTAATAGACATTTTGCGGTACTAGTTTTATCTTCAATCCACTGATTACACTTCTTGGTAAATCCACCATCTCCGCAAATCTTCTGATTCTCAACACATTGGCTGATATATTTCATTTCATTTCCCGTAAAAGGAGGTACATTAAAATTAATCATAAGCTGCTCCGCTTCTGCATGTTCTAATTTACATGCCACTTACTATATTTTGATAAATCATAAATTTCTCATTTACAAAGGTCATCTGATAACTATACTGCTCCATCCAATTAGACAAAAGGGTATACTTATCATCCGTTTTCACATTTTCTCCATATGCCTTCTCTAATATCACAATAGGAACTTCCTTATCCCCACTATTGATTGCTTTTGCTAGTAACTGTAAATCACTTTCCATTACCTCATAATTATAAGACCTCAAATCCGGCCATGAAGTAATTGCAAAGGGCATTTCAAGATAATAGGACATAGCAGGAATGTAACCATACAGAATGACTTCCTTTCCTTTTAACTTATTCTCAGTCACATACGCACTGATAGATTCCAACGGTACCGCATGTTCTGTATCTAAAAGCATTCCCCTAAGTATATCATTATTTTCAATTTTTGTGTTAAAATCTTTGCCTCCATGAGCTTCCGTAAAAACATAAGTAGCTCCAAACATTACCCCTTGAATTCCAACCATAAGAAGAATTCCAAATATCATTGCTTTCACAGGATATATAAATATAGTAATGGATGTTTTAAATAATTTAACTTTTTGTGGAAAACTTTTGATAAAACGAAAAAGCATCCAAAGGGTAAAAGGCGCCACTATATACAAATTATTCATACTGGAAAACAAATGATTATTACTGCCCAAAGGAGTAATTAATATAATTAAAATACATAGTCCTGCTTGAAGCTTTTCCTCTGGCAATGCTTTTGGGTTAAATATTGTAATTGCGCCAACCACCAAGGTCCCAATAAGAAAAAACACAGCCCATTCAAACATACTTCTTGTGCTGGCATATTCTAATACAAACATACCCTTTATATATAAAAGATAAAAGCTTACACAAATCCCACCGATAAAAGCCACCTGCTTAACGCGAATAAACTTTTGGGGAATGAATGCAAACATTAAGATTCCCACCAAAACAACTAATACTAAGTAACGTAACCATCTTAAATTTTCAATATATACATTAATTTGACCGTATATCATGGAATAAAGACTATAATCAGATGCGCCACTTGGCATGTTCAGCAATCTCGTTATTGCTGCTACATATTCCTCCAAACCATACCTTAACGTTATAAAACCCAAGCACACAACAATACCGATAACATATCCTAGCAAACACCAACCTGTTTCGGATGCTACCTTTATAAACTTTTTCTTCTGAATAATTCCAAACGCCCAAACAGCAAGAATAAATGCCATTTCTGCTAGATTCGGAAATCTTACAAAAATATTAATTCCTAGAAACAAACCTGCTATTACAAATAAATGCTTTTTGTCAGTCATAAGAGCATGGTATAGAGCAATTACGCCTATTGCCATAAAAATATAAGTCAAGAAATTATACAAAAGAGCTGTAGGGCACCAAGCACAGAGATTGATTGCTAAAAACTCTCCAGCAAACACTATTTCTGCAGGAATTCTATTTCTCCTTGTAAAAAAATAATATCCTAATAATGCAAGTATGCTTACTGTTAATCCTGTATAGACATTTAATCCCATCATATAATTACCAAAAGGTAATTTTGTAAATAAATTTCCCAATGCCGTACCAAAATAAGTACTAAATACCCACATAGGATCCATATTGTCCATAAACATAAAGTTACCATAGTTATAACCAGTATCCGTCCATTCCACACCAAAACGAATATGACGGAGTGGATAAAGCAATAATATCAAAGAAAATAAATAATGTTTCCATTTAGTTTTCATTTCATTCTGTCCTTCCATTAATAATGTCATCTACTAAAACTAACCTTTTATCTATTTCCCTGCCAATAAAAGATTTTTCTACACAATCAAATAACAATTTACGGATCATATCCACAATAATGCCAATAGTAAACACTACCAACACACCACCTATGTTGCGCAGAATAAACAACAATGGATTACCTTCTGTTTGAGTCCATAGCCATTGAGGCCAAATATAACGTATCTCTAAATGTTCGTGCAACAAATACACACCAAAGGTATATGGCGCAATACGAATAATCCAATTAGCTATTTTACCATCTGGAATTTTAATATAATAAAATACATAAAAAATAGAAACTGAGGCAAAAAGATTTAAAATATGATTATAATCAAAAGAATCTGTCATGGTATAACCTAGCATTCCAGTTTTAAAATAGATAAACCTCTTAATAAGTGAAATCCCTAATACGCCACCACAACCTAATAAATAAAACAAAAAGCTTTTCCTACCATTTTTATAAAAAGGAATACCATAAAGCCTAATATAAGCAGCAACTAAATAGACGCAAATAAACCAAATTGCATCATATCCTTTTTCATCCACTTGCAAATGTATGGGCATAATTGATTTGCTGATAGAGAAAAAGAGAAGTAATATTATAATGCTTATTAATAATTGTTTACGCTTCATATTTTTAACTGCCACATTAAGTAGCGGTGTAAATAAATATAAAATAATATAAGCAGTTGCAAACCAATAAGGCTTCATTTGAATAGGAAAAACATATTGTTGTATTTGATAAAAGGTTACATCCTGCACTTGTAAAAATCCCATTGCTAATAAAATCACAACAATTAATATGCTATAAAAAAAGACCTGACATATTAGTTGAATAACTCTTTTACATTTAAAACTAGTTTCTATTAAGAAATAACCACTAATCAACATATATACGTTTACCGCTACAATACACAGCGCTTCTAATATCCATGCAATATAACCATTTAATACAAGGTTCTCTTCCATTTCAGGAAGCATATTGCCTTTTCCTAAATAATGAAGCATTATTACCATCATCATAGCAATAATGCGAAGCAATTCCATATTAGCCAAACGTTTTTTCTTGATTACAGTAGTTGATTGATTCATTTTTATTTACTCCATTTACCAATTATATTTCCTTGTACAGTTTCCGTTACATTACTGATAATATATTTAGGTCTTCCCTTTACTTCTTCATAAATTCTTGCAATATAGTGACCAATAATGCCGAGACTTAACATAATAAAGCCGCCTATAATAAGTATCAACAAAATAACTGTAGTAAACCCTTCTACTGCAGTTCCTAGCAAGTACTTTACAAAGGTTTGAACAGCTAAAATCCCACTAAATAGAATAGAAATAGTCCCCATAATTGTAACTAATTGTAATGGCAATGTGCTAAAAGAAGTTGCATTTTTAATAGCATATTTCATAAGGCTCCAGAAAGACCATTTACTTGTACCATACAACCGTTCTTGCACTTCGTATTCCACAATGGTATTTTTAAATCCTGCCCAAAAAGTAAGTGCTCGGAAAAAAGTGTTTTTCTCGGGAAGCTCCAACAAAACATTTACCACTTTTCTGTCTAAAAGTTTATAATCAGAAGAAGCATTCATATCAATTTTAATTAATTTACTCATAATCTTATAAAACAAGCCTGCAGATAATTTATGAACCAAGCTTTCTTTACCACGTGTTAATTTAACACCTTCAACTACTTCATAGCCTTCTTGCCAGAGTTTCCACATCTTAGGAATTACTTGAGGGGGATGTTGTAAATCACAGTCCATAACAATGACTGCATCACCGCATGCTAGCTGTAATCCAGCAAAAATAGAAGCTTCTTTTCCAAAATTACGGCTAAATTCAGCTCCTTTAATACTAGTATTTTCTGCAGCTATTTTTTTAATCTTTTCATAAGTTTGGTCGTTTGAACCATCACTAATAAAAATTAATTCGTAATCTATCTGCTCTTTTTCTAGAAACTCTGATAATACCAATGCAGTATTTTCAATATTCTGTTCTTCATTATAGGATGGTAGAACAATCGACAATAAAGCCATTAATGTTTCCTCCGCTTTTTATTACTCCATATTTTCTGTCTTTATATACATAATATCATTCACAATTTGAATGGAAGTAGCACCTGGAAAGCTTTCCATTGCACGATATTCCTTAGAATAATAAATATCTCCCATTACTTCTGCTGGAAGAATGTTAAGTGTGGCCCCTAGATAGTGCTTAATAAATTCTTGGTAATTTGCTCCCGTATATAATAAGCTATCTCCATACGTTCCTATCATATTATCTGTAACAGGAAGTGTAATATCTGTCATAGGGAATTCATCCTCTCCCACAACTCCAACCATAGCAATAGGGATTCCCTGATAATATCCAGGTGTTTGTTCAATACGGTCTAATAATCGGACACAATAAGCATAAGTCTTTTCATACTTTTTGTTAAGATTAGAATAAGCGATATTATCAACTACAGCATAATGTAATACCAAAATGCTTGTACAAATCAAAAGTCCCCAAGCAATTCCTCCTTGAACCGCCTTGCCCCAAAGGCTGTCTTTTTCATCCTCATCTATACCATATCGGCTTATAAATGCAATCGCAAGAATAGGATACAATACCCATTGATAACGCATCAATAAATGGTACTCAACATTAGGCGATATGATAAGAATTACATTTGTTGCAATAGGAAGTCCTACTGCTAATA
>CAZKGP010000020.1:0-17241 GCA_964552225.1 uncultured Acetatifactor sp. | reverse complement strand
TTTAACCACTCCTGATTACGATTGGGAAAGAGTAAGTTTTTGGGTAGATGAAGGAGCAGCAGTAATAAAGAAGAATGGCAAAATCTTTCTTACCTTCTCATCCTCTGCAACAGGTGCGTGTTACTGTATGGGAATGTTAAGCACTACAGAAGATGCTGACTTACTTGACCCTAGAAGCTGGGTAAAGGAGCGTTATCCAGTTCTGACAACGGATGCAGAAAAAGGAATCTATGGACCAGGACATAATAGCTTTACAAAAGATGAAGAAGGAAATGATATTTGTATCTATCATGCAAGAACCTACGAAGAATTAGAGGGAGATCCTTTATACGATCCAAACCGTCATGCTATGTTAATGAAGGTTGAGTGGGATGAGAACGATAGGCCTGTGTTTAGGTTTCAGAAGAATAAGTAAAATAGTAAAAGTTGGGGCGATGTCATATACCCCAACTTTTACTATTTTCAGCCAGTCATAAATGGGGCGAAGCGGTCATAACCATTCCACTCGCCCACGCTTGCGCTCGGCAAAAAACGTAGCGGTACTAAGATTTCACCTGCGTCTTACGACTTGGAGAAATCATAGTACCGCTACGTTTTTTGTCGAGCGGGAGCGGGGGCTCATTGGAAGGGTTATGACTACTTCGCCCTCATTTGATGATTGGCTGTCGCTTAATGTGTAATGTAAAAAATGTAGGGCATAATATGTGTAAAAACATCTCTGTATTTTTAAGAATTAAAATGATATTATTTAGTCATAACTGTAATAATTGTATAGTAGAAGTTTTATGTTTGGAGGAATCGTTTATGAAATTTAGTAATGGCTGTTGGCTACAAAGAGAAGGATATGGTTGCCTTGCTCCTGCACAAGCGTACTTTACAAAAGTAGAGGAAAGAGCGGTTACCATTTGTGCGCCTGTTAATTATGTTCAACATAGAGGAAGCACATTAGGAGGAGTAAACCTTACTATTAAAATTACATCTCCCAAAGAAGAAGTAATTAGAGTACAAACTTATCATCACATGGGAACTGTAAAAACAACCCCTGAATTTGATTTGAACATACCTGAGAATTTGCCACTTAAGGTTGAGGAAACAGATAGCTCTGTGACCGTTTATAGTGGTACGTTATCTTTAGAGATTACAAAACATCCTTGGTCGATGACATATCGTAGAGGTAATGAAGTAATAACCAAAAGCTCAGGACGTGATTTGGCATTAATTAAAACTGATTGGAAGGGCGATGCCTATGACAAGGGTGATTTAGAGAACACCTATATGAGACAACAATTGTCTCTTGGAGTAGGAGAGTTATTATATGGTACTGGCGAGCGCTTCTCACCCTTTGTTAAAAACGGACAATCTATAGATATTTGGAATGCAGACGGAGGAACGAATACAGATCAAGCATATAAAAACATTCCTTTTTATGTGTCTAACAAGGGATATGGTGTGTTGATTAATCATCCTGAAAATGTTTCTCTTGAGTTAGGAACTGAGATGGTAACAAGAGCGGAATTCTCAGTAGAAGGAGGATATTTAGATTATTTCTTATTTAATGGTCCTACCATGAAGGATGTATTAACTTCTTACACCGATATTACTGGTAAACCTTCCTTGCCTGCACCATGGACCTTTGGATTATGGTTATCTACCTCTTTTACTACCAATTATGATGAAGCTACTGTAATGAGCTTTGTTGATGGTATGTTAGAACGAAATATTCCTTTAAGAACCTTCCATTTTGATTGTTTTTGGATGAAGGAATATCATTGGTCAGATTTCCTATGGGACGAGAGAGTATTTGCTGATCCAGTAGGCATGATTAAGCGTATTAAAGAAAAAGGGCTAAATATCTGTGTTTGGATTAATCCTTATATTGGACAAGAGTCAGCTCTTTTTGCTGAAGGTATGGAAAAAGGCTACTTCTTAAAACGACATACAGGAGAAACTTGGCAGTGGGATATGTGGCAGCCAGGTATGGCAATTGTAGACTTTACCAATCCAGATGCTTATAAATGGTATCAAGATAAATTGGCAGTACTAATGGATATGGGAGTGGATAGTTTTAAAACAGACTTTGGTGAGCGTATCCCAACAGATGTAGTATATTATGATGGCAGTGATGCTAAGAAAATGCATAACTTCTACACCTACCTCTATAATAAATGTGTGTTTGAGTTGTTAGAAGAAAAACGTGGTAAAGGTCAAGCTGTACTATTTGCTCGTTCGGCTACTGTTGGCGGTCAGAAATTCCCAGTTCATTGGGGTGGAGACTGTTGGTCAGATTATGAATCTATGGAACAAAGCTTAAGAGGTGGTTTGTCACTGCTTATGAGCGGTTTTGGTTATTGGGCACATGATATCGGTGGATTTGAAAGCACCTCAACGCCAGATGTATATAAGAGATGGGTAGCGTTCGGATTATTATCCTCTCACAGCAGACTTCATGGAAGTACTTCTTACCGTGTACCTTGGTTGTATGATGAGGAAGCAGTAGATGTAGTAAGATTCTTTACTTGTCTGAAAGCAAAATTGATGCCTTACCTATATAAAACAGCAGTAGATACTTCTAAAACGGGAATTCCTACTATGCGCAGTATGGTTCTTGACTTTACAAAGGATAGAAACTGTTCTTACCTTGATAAACAATATATGCTAGGTGATAATCTCTTAGTGGCTCCAATCTTTAATGAAGAAGGTGTTGGAGAATACTATTTACCAGAAGGAAGATGGACTGATTTCTTTACAGGAGAAGAAGTAATTGGCGGTAAATGGTACACCGAAAAAGTGGGTTACATGGACGTACCTCTTATGGTAAAAGAGAATTCTATTATAGTGTTAGGTGCACGTGAAGACAAGCCTGATTATGATTATGCGGATAATGCGGAAGTTCGTATCTATGCATTACAAGATGGTGGAAAGGCAGAGTCTGTGATTTATAGCATGGACGTCAAAGCTGACAGCACCATTACAGCTACTCGTAACGGCAACCAGATTCAAGTTCAAGTGGAAGCTTCCAAAGACTTTACGATGCGTCTTGTTAATGTGCAAGCAACCTCTGTAGACGGTACTACATTCAAGATTGACAATAATGACACAGTGCTTACTGGTAACTTTAATAAGGCAATTATCAATATTTAAGTGTGAACTAAATGGAGTTAGGATATCAGTCCTAGCTCCATTTTGTGCTTCATTGACAGAAATCGACAATTATATTAGAATGAGTCCTATGTCGTAATGACTAATAGATTTATATTATGGAGGGCTAACATGGAAAAGAAGAGCTTGGGTTTAAAGGCATTTCGTGGGGGAATAGTTGTTATTTTATCAATGGTGTTAATGTTATTTTTAGTTTCATGTAAAGAAGGCAGTGGTAGTAGTGGTAATAGTGGTATAGACCGTATTTCAGAAAATGTGGTACAAGGTAAATATGGGGTGTTCTATAACATGGAGGGTAAGGTTTATAGAGACTACGAGGCAAATGCCTTTCTAAGTAATGGAGACAAGTCTGTGTGTACATATACAAACTATACAGATACAAACAACCTTTACTATATGACTTCGGACGTTGAACCAAAGCATGTGGCAAAAAGTGTTGACTTCTATGTTCTAAGCTATTCGGGTGACTATATTGCTTATTCGACGTATGGAGAAAATCATGGTGTTACAGGAGATATCTTTATATATTGTATTAAAGATGGAACGGTAACAGAAATTGCTACGGAAGTAAAATCTAAGGATTTTTGTATATCTCCTACCGGAGAAACAGTTGCTTATATAGGGGTTGATGATAAAATTCATGTAAGTGGTATTAATGTTGAGGACAGAGTAGTAACTGACGAAGGCTTTTTGCCAATGGCTATTACCAACGACGGAAATGTTCTTTATTATATAGATGATAATTATGGACTATATGCGAGTAAAGATAATAAATCTATAGTATTGAAGGCAGATGATTCCTATACTGTTAATATTTGGTTTAATAATAGTGTAACAGAAATAATTTATTCAGATCAAGCACATACTTATTATTTTACAGATAAAATGGATGAGCCTAAAGTTATAGGGGATTCTTACACCAGTTATATATATACTTCTCCTGATGCCATAATGTTTAGAATGCCCTTGTCTGCTATCTATCCCATTAGTTTTACTGTAGGACTAGATACTTTAAAAGGAGTTTTGGTCGCTAACCAAGGGACATATTGGTTGAATGATAAAGAAGAACCAGTATTTTTTACTCGTTATAAGGGTCCTACCCAAATATCTGGAGATGGTAAATCCATTATACATTGCTTGGATCAAACTCTGTATAAGATTGATAAACTTAGTGATAAAATGGAAGAAGAGGTTCTTCATAAATGGAGTTATGGTAGTGTTAACATATTGTCAGCAAGTGAAGACTTGTCTACCATTTATATGACAGGGGATGAACTTTATTATTTGAAGGGTAAAAATGAGGTTGAATTAATAACTGATAACATTGATATATATGAGAAGGATGGAAGTATGGTAGCATACAACGAGGCAATGAAGAAAATCTTCTTCATTGAGACAGATGGTACTCTTTGTTATGCAGGTACAAATTCTAAATCCAAGAAAAAGGTTGAAAGCAATGTTTGGGATGTAAAAGAGTTTATGGATGGTGTTGTATATGCTGTTGGTGAAGAAGGTAGATCGACATATTATTATATGGTAGATGAAGAACCAATAGAGTTGTTTAAAGAGTAACAAGTTTAATTAGTAAAAAGGTTTGGAACGATTGCTCCAAACCTTTTTTGTACTTCATTAAAATAAAATTAAATAACAGACTTACGATATTCCGCAGGACTCACACCTACATGTTTCTTAAATTTCTTATGGAAATAATCAATGTTGTTATAGCCAACTTGCTCTGCGATTTCATAAACCTTTAGTTTGTTTTCTATGAGTAATTCTTTAGAGCGTTCAATTCGTTTATTATCAACATAGGAATTAAAGCTTTCGCCGAAGGTTTTATTGAAGATTTTACCTAAGTAGGCACTGTTATAACCGAATAGGGGAGCGATGCTCTCTAATTTAATATTAGATTGAAAATTTCTATCAATATAATAAAGAATATCGTCCATTATGCTATCTCTGGAAGGATTGCCTGTAGCGTTCATAATCATTTCAAATTGCTCTGATAGGAACTGAATAATCTCATAAAGATAGTGCTTACTATTAATTATTTCAATCACAGATGCATTGGAAGGAAAAGGAATCTCTACATTATTATATACATGACTTATATTCTCTTTGGTGCACAGATACAAATCCGTTAGGAATAGCTTGACCTCATCAATCCCATTTTTAACATTATAAAGATATTGCTCTAAGTTATAAAGGTATTCAGCCATTTTTTTACGATTATAGGATTGAATAAATCCTACGATAAAATCAGCATATTCTTTTAAGTAATCGTCATTTAAAATAGTATCTATGGCAGCTAAAGAAGGTAGTTCCTTATAGCCTAAAGTATGTTGACCCTGCATACAGAAAAAGCGTCGGCTAATCAGCTTGGAAGCTTGCTGATAAGAATTTGGTATCTTATCTATGCTGGTAACTGTTTCTCCATAAGCGATAAATAGACTATCAAGAGGACTTCCCTCCTGAGGTGCATCTTCGTAATGCTCTAGAAAATTATTAAAACGATTTAGGGCATGAGTTCCCTTTAGCAGAATAATTTCTTCGTTTTCATCTTTTATATAATCAAAGTTTTTATCATCCTTATTCGTAACATTCAGCAATTCAGCAAAGGAATATTTGGTGGATTGTAAACTTTCTGAAAAGTTTTCATATAAAACTACTTGATAAATATCGGCACAAAGATTTAACTCTTTTGTATTAATGGAATTAGAATCTAAGGTGCCTTTGATTACATCAGAAAGCAAAACATGCTTGGCAGCTTTTTTGTAATTGGCCATAGAGCTTGCTTTGGCTTTTTCGATTTCAAGGCGCTCTTTTACCAAATTTATGGTTTCCATTAGTTCAACTTCATCAATGGGCTTGGTTAAGTAATTATCTACATGGTATGAAATTGCCTTCTGGGCATAACTAAAATCAGAATATCCACTTAGTATTACAAAATGCCCAAGATACCCAGCGGCTCTTGCTGATTTGGCAACATCAATGCCTAACATGCGTGGCATACGGATGTCTAATAACACAAGGTCTGGTTGAAGCTCCAAAATGCTATTTAAAGCATCTTCGCCATTACCAGCTTCTCCACATATTTTAAATCCAAGACTTTTCCAATCTAGAATACATTTTAAACCTTCTCGAATTTCTTTTTCGTCGTCTGCAATAAATAATGAATACATAAGCTTCCTTTCCTAAAAACAGATAATATTATTATAAGATAAGGAGCGCTTAAAAGCAACAAAACATAAGCTATTCGGGAAACATCCAACCTGCAAATTCGAGAATGGATGTATTTTTGTTTTTATTATCAGATTGTACTATTTCTTTGCGATATGCTCTAGGGGACATCTGCATGATTTTAAAAAAATGCCTATTAAAACTAGATACAGAATGAAAACCAACTGATTCCGAAATATCTAATATAGATTCTTCTGTGCTTCTGAGAAGATTACATGCTTTCATTATCCTAGTATTATTTACAAAGTCCAAAGGAGATGAACCCATTATCTCTCGAAATACTCGGCGAAAATGAGTAGTACTCCAATGACATAAATCTGCTAAAAACTCAATGGTAAATTGTTGCATGTAATTATCTTCAATATAATCTAGTGCTGGTGCGATGACTAGGGCATTATCTGGATTTAAATCTGTTTGACTCTTGTTTTCTTTTATATATAAAGCGTTTTCTAGCATTTGCACTCTATTTATTTCTATATAAAGAGACAAAAGTAAGCCCTTTGCACTGATTTGATAAGATGGTTTCTGCAGTTCTATTTCTTTAATAATATGCGATAAAAGATAATAAACAATAGGATGCTCATCTTTGCTGAAAATGTGCTTGTAGCTTTTGTAAGTAACAAAAGAAGGTTCATAAGTCTTCCATGTATTGGGAAGAAGCCCCTTAAATAACTCCTGAGGATCTAGAAACAAATACGACCAATGACTTTCGGTGCCAGTGTTGCTGTATGTAGTATGAGGAATATTACGAGGAATAACGGTCACATCACCGGTTTTAAAGGTTAAAAGCTTACCATTGAATTCCATGGTACCTCCATTAGAGTGACAAAGGCCTATTTCCAAGCAATTGTGGAAATGAAGCCGCCCGCTTGGTATATCTGAAATCTTCCAATAATCTCCAGAGAGTAATAATACAGGGAACTGCAAAGGAAGATAATAGCTTCTATATTCTGTTATGTTGCTTTTGGGCTTTGCCATAAATCCTTCTTCCTTTCAATGTCTAATCCAGAGGATGTACAAGTTATATAAAGAAATCTATAAAAATATCATATACTGTATTTAAAATAACTTCAACCTTAAAAAGTGACAATAACAACCATATTTCATATTAATTAAAGCTAAGAAAACTATGTTTATTTAACAAGACACAATCACTGTTTTAGTATAAAAAGAAATAAAAGGTTATTATTACCATAAAAACGTGTAAAACAATACTTATAGTATAAGTATTAACCATAATCATAATAATTCTAAAAATAATAAATGGTCGAAATTGCTATGTTTTATAAAGCTCTTGATTAGAAATATTTGTAAATGTGTACGATAATGTACGTAGATATTTAAAAAAGTATACAAAATCACAAGAGTGTTTAAAATACCTTAAATATATGGAGGTAGCATATGGCTAAAGAAATGACTGCACGAAGTAAGCCAAAGGGAAAGGGCATAATGCATTATTTGAAGAGGGACTGGCAATTATACTTGATTGTTTCTGTCCCCATAATAATGACTATATTATTTAAATATGGAGCATATCCCGGTTTACAAATGGCATTTATGAATTATAAGCCGGCAAAAGGATATGACGGTTCTGAATGGGTAGGTCTAGAGACTATCATAAAAGTTATGAAGGATAGAGATTTCCACAGAGCCTTGAAAAACTCTTTGATATTTAACTTTGCCGACTTACTTGTGGGATTTCCAATGCCTATTATATTGGCGCTGATTATTAATGAAATCAGATATCCCAGATTTAAAAAGGTAACTCAGACAATTCTTTACCTGCCCCACTTTTTATCGTGGGTTATCATAGGTAGTGTTGCATTAACATTATTTAAAACAGAAACAGGTCTTGTTAACAACTTAATGGTCAATTCAGGATGGATTAAAGAGGGTATCCCTTTTATAACGGATAGTATGCATTGGGCCATAACTTATTTGCTAGTAGGTGTGTGGCAGACCATGGGATGGGGGACCATTATCTACCTGGCAGCAATAACAGGAATCAATGGGGAATTGTATGAAGCAGCCATGATTGACGGTGCCAATCGGTGGCAGAGGATGAAGAACATTACATTGCCAGGTATTAAAAGTACAACAGTTACCTTGTTAATTATGAACTTAGGTCGTGTTATGGGAAGCTCTTACGAGAGACTGTCTTCTTTGGGTAATGTGAATGTAAAGGAATATCAATATCAGTTGGCTATTTACATATATGAAAAAGGACTTTCCTCTGGTAATTTCTCAAGGGCAACAGTGGTAGGTCTATTCCAATCATTGGTAGGTTTGATTCTAGTTCTTGCATCTGATCGCTTTGCGAAGAAGTTTGGCGAAGATGGTTTGATATAAGGAGGTGCATGATATGACTAGTAAAAAACAAAAAGCAATGATTAACACTGAAAGTACAAGTGACGGAACACGAGCAATTAATAAATTTAAGTTAAGTGATTTGATAATGATGGCCATATTGGTTATTTTATGTGCTACCTGTATTATTCCCTTTCTTCATTTATTGGCAAAGTCACTTAGTAGCAGTACGGCGGTATTGTCCAAGAGCGTATACTTTTGGCCTAAGGATTTTAGTCTAGAAGCCTATGTAACAGTATTCAAAGACGGTCAGTTAACTTGGGCTATGTTTTACTCCATATTGGTTGATATAGCATTTACTGCGATAGGACTTGTAGCTACTGTGTTTGCGGCATATCCATTATCCAGGAAGAGGCTGAAAGGGAGAGCGTTTTTAACCCTTATTATTATGTTTACCATGTATTTTAGTGCAGGATTGATTCCTGAATACTTACTTATGGACAATTTAAAGTTATTGGATAATCCTTTGGTTTTGATTCTGCCATTGGCATTTGCCCCTTATAACTTTTTAATTATGAGAACATTCTTCTCTTCAACCATACCAGATAGTTTAGAGGAATCTGCTTATCTAGATGGCGCAAGTAACTGGAAGATACTTACTAGAGTGGTAATTCCATTATCCAAACCTATCTTGGCAACCATATCCTTATTCTTGGCTGTAGGCAGATGGAACGCGTTTCAGGACAGTAAGTTTTACATAACTACTAAATCAAAACATATGGTTCAGTACCTGCTAAGTATGATGGTGCTTTCCAGCGGAGAAGCATCAATCAGTATTAATGATGCTTCGGCAGCAGCTTCCACACCGGAAGTGCTTCAAGCGGCCAGCGTTATGTTTGTAACCTTACCCATTATCTGTATCTATCCTTTTGTACAAAAGTATTTTGTTAAGGGAGCTATGATTGGAGCAGTAAAGGGTTAAAAATGATAGTTTACTCATTGCATTGGGTAATTAATAAACTATATCTCACTATTAAAGGAGGACGAATTATGAAGAAGAAAACTCTTCAAAAAATGGTAGCGATAGGCCTTTCTGGCGTTATGGCTATGGGAACTTTAACTGCTTGCGGAAGCGAGCCAGTAGCAAAAGAAAGTGAACCAGTAACTAAGAATGAAGCGACTGCTCCCAGCAGTGAGGCACCAGCAGCCAATAGCGAAACACCCGCAGCATCAACAGATGACGGAGTTGATGGAGTTGATGGATGGGAAGCCTTTGCTGATAATGTAACTATTACAGTTCCTGTATATGACAGGGCAAAAGTAGGATATCCAGCGGTAGACGATAACTTTTACACCAAATGGATTCAGAGTGAATTTGGAGACAAATACAATATTACCGTTAAATACGTAGCAATTCCTCGTGGAGATGTTATGACCAAATACTCTATGTTGATTGCGGCAAAAGATACACCTACCATTATGATGGAATATGACTATCCAAAAGTAACAGAGTGGGCTAACGATGGTGCTATGACTACTATTGATTTAGAAGAGTTTAAAAAAGTAGCTCCTAATTACTATCAGAAGATGGTGGATAACGACCAATTAAGCTATACTGATGTAAATGGCGAGACATATTTTGTTTTATCAGAGAGACCTTATTATCAGACTACTTATACCAATGCAACTTTTGTACGTATGGACTGGTTAAGACAAGTTGGTTATAACCATGTTCCTATTAATTATGAAGAGCAAAAGGATGCAATAGATAAGATAATTGCAGCAGGCTTGACGGATATGCCACCTATTGAGTTCAGTCTTCCTTCAGATGCGTATATTGCTAACTTTGGTTACCGTGATTTCCCTGTGAATGAAGAAGAATGGGCAATGCATTCATCTTTAGGAACACCTAGTTTTTCATGGGAACCCACCTATAGAATGTTTAAGAAACAGAACATGGAATACCATGCAGGCTGGTACAATAAAGAATTTGACTTGAACATTAAATCTACAGCAGGCTCACAGGCCGAGACTGATTTTATTAATGGTAAATTATATCAATTTGCAGGGTATATGAGTCCTAGCGTTTCTTGGTTAAATTCTTTCTATGAGAAAAACCCAGACGCTGAATTAGCATTAGCATCCCCATATGCTGGAGTAGATGGAGAATATCAGTTAACTCCTGCAGTTCGTGCAGATAACCCATTTGGTATGATTGTTGGTTTCTCATCACTTGCAACAGATGATCAGTTAAAAGCTGCTTGGATGCTTATGGAATGGATGCTTCAGCCAGATGTTCTCTTCTACTTAGAGAATGGTGAAGAAGGCGTTTGCTTCGAATATGATGAAATGGGTATTGCACAGCCAATTAACTTAGAAGACACTGGTAATGAGCAGATGTTGAACCATAACGCTAACATTGATATGACTTGTTTGGTTCATGCTTCCAAGACAATTGGTAATACCATCGAAGAAGCTATCAAAGCAATTGCTCCAAGAGGACTGCCTCAAGACTTTGAACAAGCTTTGGTAGGAAACTACTATGAACTAAGAGATATTGCTGATAAGGGTATGGCTTATTCAGATCCTGTATTCGGAGTTACAATTGAAGCAGAGAGTGAATATAATGGAACATTATTAGCATTGTATCAGGAGTATTTTGTTAAATTAATCAAAACAGATCCAGCTGATTTTGACGCTGAATATGAAAAATGTAAACAACTATTTTTAGATGCAGGATATCAGGAAATTATAGATGAAAGATTAGAGGCATATAATAATAACTCTACAACTAAACTACCTGATATTTCCCAATAAAGAAGTATAATTACTTATCCACTAAGCCCTCCAGCCTAGGTTGGAGGGCTTAAAAATAATTATTATAATTCTTTCTTATATTTTTCAATGTTAAAATAAGTTATTATAATAATAAAAATAAAGAGTATAAGAAAGAGTTATAAAAAGTGCGTGAATGCCTTTGAGGCAGAAAGGAGAATATATGTTGAAACTAGAATATGATAAAAAGCAAATTGAGGAGGTAATTAACCGCATTGTACATAAAACGATGAACATGGATTTGACATGGGACTGGCCTTGTGGTGTTGCTTATTATGGAATCAGTGAAGCTTATGAGAAAACTAAGAATGAAGAATACCTTAATTTACTAAAGGACAGAATTGATGAATTAATTGAACTGGGACTCCCAAAGGAGTGGACAGTGAACGCATGCGCTATGGGACATTGCTTGATAACATTATATGAGGCAACTGGCGAAGAGAAGTACTGGGACATTGTTATGAGCAAGATAAACTATATCCGTAATGATGCTCTCCGTTTTGGCGACAATGTATTACAGCATACTGTATCTAAAAATAATGATTTTCCAGAGCAAGCATGGGCAGATACTCTATTTATGGCGGCGTATATGCTGTTACGAGTGGGAGTTAAGATGCAAGATGAGGATATCATTGAAGACGCATTAAATCAATGGTATTGGCATATCAATTATCTGCAGAATAAAAGCTCTGGTTTGTATTACCATGGATATGACAATATAGCCAAAGACCATATGTCTGGTATTTTTTGGGGTAGAGCCAATGCATGGGCAGCATATACCATGTCACAAGTAGGGGGCAAGTTACCTAAGTGTTACTTATATCCTAAATATCTTGATATAGCAGGCTCCTTAAATGAACAGTTGGCAACTCTGAAAACCTATCAGACTTCAAATGGCTTATGGAGAACTGTAGTAGATGATGAAGCGTCTTATGAAGAGATTTCAGCGTCCGCAGGAATTGCGGCAGCAATGTTGGTGAGAGGCAATCCTCTGCACTCCAAATATATCAATAAAAGCATTAAGGGACTTCTTGCAAATATAAGTGAAGACGGCAAGGTTATGAATGTATCAGGTGGTACCGCAGTTATGAATAATATAGAAGGTTACTATAACATACCAAAACAATGGATTCAGGGATGGGGACAAGGTCTTGCATTAGCTTTTTTTGCTAATTTATTGGTTTCCGATCAAATTGAAAAGGATGGTGCGCTGTAGAGGCATTACCAATACATTAAAATGAAATATGGAGGATAAATTAATGGTGAAGGAAAAGGGCGGTTTTACCTTGCCAGGAGAATCCGGATATGAACAGCTTACGCTTACACTAGCAGATAAGTGGGGGGCTGATGTGATACGAGATAGTGATGGTACAGTGCTGTCTGATGAAATTGTACAAGCAGGCTATGACATATATTCTACCATATGCATAATTCGTGACCATAATGAATGGGCAAAACAGAACATGGATAAACTTCAACAGACTTTTTTGTGTACTCCTGCTCAGGTGGCAGAGAAAGACAGTATCACGATTAATCTGATGGAGAGCTTCTTTGCAGAACAGTTCCATATTAATGATAGTGAAGCTGCTATGGCATATTGGGAAGTGTATGATAGAACTACAAATGAGTTAATTGAATCTTCAAAATGGGCTTACGATAAAAGTACAGGCTCTGTAGTAATAACTAGAATTGTCCCTTTTCACAAATATAGTGTAAGTTTTCTCGCCTATCGGATTTGGGAAGAAATATCTATGTATAATCACACTACGAACAACTGGAATAAAGAACATCTTATGCAAATCGAACCTAGATATCCAGAGACACAAGATTATTTATTAGATTGGATGAAAAATTGGTGTGAAACACATCCAGATACTACAGTGGTTCGTTTTACTTCTATGTTTTATAATTTTGTTTGGATATGGGGCGCTAATGAGAGAAATCGTAATCTTTTCACTGATTGGGGTTCTTATGACTATACAGTTAGCTCCTTGGCATTAGATATATTTCAAGAAAAATATGGATATAAGATTACTGCAGAAGATTTTATTAATAAGGGAAATTTACATGTAACACATATGCCGGGTAACAAACGGAAATGTGATTGGATGGAATTTATAAATGATTTTGTAATTGAATTTGGTAAAAAATTAATAGACATTGTACATGGCTATGGAAAGAAAGCGTATGTATTTTATGATGATAGCTGGGTTGGAATAGAGCCTTATCATACAAGGTTTCGTGAGTTTGGATTTGATGGGCTTATTAAGTGTGTGTTTTCTGGTTATGAAGCAAGATTGTGCGCAGGAGTAGATGTACCGACTCATGAATTAAGATTGCATCCTTACTTATTTCCCACTGGACTTGGAGGAGCGCCCACTTTTATGCAAGGAGGAAATCCTACTTTGGATGCCCAAAAATATTGGAATAATGTACGTCGTGCTCTCCTTCGTGACAAAATAGACCGTATTGGATTGGGTGGATATTTACATTTAGTAGAGCCTTATCCTGATTTTTGTGATTATATGGAAAAGGTGGCTGATGAATTTAGATTAATTCGCTCCTTTCATGAGGCAGAAAAGCCATATTGTATTAAAACAAAAGTTGGCATTCTTCATTATTGGGGGACCTTACGATCATGGACATTATCAGGGCATTTTCATGAAACCTATAAGCATGATTTAATTCATATAATTGAAGCGCTTTCGGGTCTGCCCATTGAAGTGGAGTTTTTATCATTTGACGATATTAAAAACAAAAATTATAAAAATGTAAATTTAATAATAAATGCAGGTTATGCGGGGAGTGCATGGAGTGGCGGAGATGCTTGGAAGGATGAGGAAATAGTTACCAGCTTAACAAATTGGGTGTATGAAGGTGGTACTTTTATGGGAATAAATGAGCCTTCTGCTGTGGAAGGCTATGATAATTATTTTCGCATGTCTCATATTCTCGGTGTGGATAATGACACAGGTGCTAAAGTCTGTCACGGAAAATTGACATTTACTGCCCATGACCAGAAAGGTATTCTGCCAAAAGGTACTTGTATAGAGACAAAAGAAAATTGCTTTTTAACAGAGGCTGATACCAAGGTACTTATGGCTGATGGCAGTAATCCTTTAATTACAGTTCGTGACTTTGGAAAAGGAAAAGGAATTTATCTAGCTTCCTTCCAAGTTAATTTGGTGAATACTCGTATGCTGTATCAATTGATACGAGATGCAGGAGGGGAAGGCATTATGGGTGAGTATATGACGGATAATTTATATACAGAATGTGCCTACTACCCTGAATGTAATCAATTGGTAGTTATTAACAATAGTGAGACAGAGCAAACAACATCTATTCCTACAAAGTCGGGAATAAAAACCATAACAATTGATTCTTACGATACAGCGCTTATGGAATTATAAAAGTTATCTCTATTATTGTAAAAAAACCTATGTTATAATCATTTCAATAAGGTAGCGCGTTACTAGTTACTGATTTAGCAGAAATGGAGATATATATGAAGCGTAGGCTTAGAGTTTGTAGCCTTTTACTGATAAGTACTTTATTAGTAGGAGGACTGAGTGGCTGTTCAAAAAGGAATCAGAATAAACGAAGTAATTATGATGAATTTCTAGTAGTAGACGTGTTTGATTCTTTAGCTAATTATCAAGGTTTGCAGTCGGGATGGTATGCAAAGATATTAAATGATAAATATAATATGCAATTTAATATAATAGCTCCTAATGTATCTGGTGGAGTAGACACTCTTTATGAGATACGTTCGGCGGCGGGTAATATGGGTGACCTTATTATTTGTAGTGCAGAAAGTAATAATCTTCAGAAGTTAGTGGATGCAGGGCTCCTTTACAATATGGAGGACGCGTTAGATGACAAAGATATTATGGAATATAAGGATGCTATAGAGTCATTAAATGATGGTATTACACAGGAGGGTATTTATGCAATACCTAGTCAAGTAAGTCGTTTGTCTGCAGATACTCCTAGTGAAGGGCTTGAATTAAACTATGGTACATATCTAAGGTGGGATATCTATAAAGAAATCGGCTATCCTGAGATTACAGATTTAGATTCTTTACTTGATGTTCTAGAAGAGATGCAAAAGGCATATCCAGTTGGAGACAATGGTAATCCTACATATGCTTTTTCATTATTTGACGATTGGGATGGCAATATGATGAATAATGCAAAGCAACCAGCGTGTCTATATGGATATGATGAGGTGGGATTTGTATTGGCTAGAGTGGATGGAACGGATTACCAGAATATTCTTGAAGAAGATTCTTGGTATATAGAAGCTCTAAAGCTTTTTTTAAAGGCGAATAAGAGGGGGTTACTAGATCCTGATTCCGCGGTACAAGATTATTCAAATGTCTTTAACAAGTATAAGCAAGGAAATATATTATTCTCCTTTTGGCCTTGGCTTGGACAATCAGCATATAATACAGAAGAGCATACCCAAGAGGGGAAAGGCTTTATGCTTGCACCCATGAAGGATATGGAAATTGTATCTTACGGTTGTAATCCATTAGGTAATAATAAAACAGTAATTGCTATAGGCAGTCAAGCAAAGGACCCAGAACGATTAGTTGATTACATTGATTGGCTTTATTCTTCTGATGGAATTATAATAAGCGGAGCCCGCAATAGTGGTGGTACAGCTGGTCCTATAGACCTTACTTGGAAGGTGGAGGATGGACAACCAGTTTTAACAGAGTTTGGACGTGATGCATTTTACAGTAACGAGGTTGAGGTTCCAGAAGAGTGGGGAGGCGGAACATGGTCTGGAGGCATTTGCCAATTGAATTATATGCCTGTTTCCTCAGTAGAAATTAGCCCGTCTGGTATTCCCTATTTTTATACCTTATGGAGTAGCGTGCAAAATGAAGAAAATACCCTTCTTCAACAAGAGTGGCAGGAATATATGGGAGCGCAGACAACCATTGAGTACTTAGAGCAAAAGAATCAAATGGTGGTGGCTCCGGGATGTCCTTTTGTGGCACCTAGTGAAAGTAAAGAGATAACTACAAAGAGAAAACAATGCCGTAAGGTCATTGTAGAATATTCTTGGAAAATGATTTTTGCAGAAGAAGAGGAAGAATTTCAGCGCTTATATAATGATCTCTTAACTATTGTTAGAGATTTGGGTTATGAAGAAGTATTGGAGCTGGATATGGAAATAGCAAAGCTTCAAAATGAAAGCAGAGAAGAAACAATGTTTTAAGCTTAGGAATACTGAATTCCTACATAATTTTGATGAATAAAATTAATTTTTACATATTTATGTATTAATTAGTTTTTTCATAATGATAATACTCCTATAGAAAAGGCATGCCATGTGGCTTGCCTTTTTGCTTGGGAAAGAAATTTATGTGGAAAAGCTTGAAAATTATGTGAAATAACTTCACATTTGTGATGAAATGCAGTAGAATAGAACAATATGTTAAGCATATGGAATAAGGAGGAGTCATTCTATTATGGCTAAAAATGAAGAAAATACAAATAAGTCTTCTGTAAAAGAAGAAAAAGTTATGACAAAATACGATCTTAAGATTCAAAAACGTAAAGAGCAAGAAGAAAAGCAAAGAAAAAAAGATAAGATAAACCTTGCTATTGGTATTGTGGTAGTAATTGCGTTGGTTTCCTTTATTGCTTCATTTCCTATTCGTAATTACGTGATAACCAATCAAG
>CAZKGP010000019.1:0-17955 GCA_964552225.1 uncultured Acetatifactor sp. | reverse complement strand
ATAGAAAGGAGAGTCCGATATGCGTATAGAAGCTTATACACAGGTACAGCAAATTTATCAATCTCAGAAGGCCAATAAAGCACAGAAGAGTAATTCTAGTTCACAGACAGACAAAGTACAAATCAGTAACTTTGGTAAAGACATACAGATAGCAAAAGCAGCAGTGCAGGGAGCACCTGATATTAGAGAGAATTTGACGGCTCCCATCAAAGCAAGTATTAACAATGGTACTTATGAAGTGAGCAATGAAACCTTTGCTGACAAACTAATAAAAAACTATGAAGAGAGGTAATTTCATTGGCCAGTTTAATGGAGAACCTGATAGACATACTGAATAATGAAAGTCATGAATATGAGGAACTTTTGAAATTATCCATGCAAAAAACACCGATTATTGTAAGCGGTGATTTAGAAAAATTACAAAAAATCACGGATGAAGAACAAGAAGTGGTAGGCAGAATTAGTAATCTGGATAAATCCAGAATAGAGATTACTGTTGATATCGCCAATGTATTAAACAAGGATGTTGCAGATTTAAAGTTACCCAATTTAATTGAAATGCTAGAAGATAGACCTATCGAACAGAAGCAGTTGGCTAATGCTCATGACACCCTGCAGACGTCAGTACGAAGTCTACAGCAAGTAAATGAGCAGAACAAAGCATTATTGAACAATGCTTTAGAATTAGTAGAGTTTGATAGACGGCTTCTTCAAGCTATGAGAACAGCACCAGAAACCGCTAATTATAATAAAGGAGCCTATTCGGCAGGTAGCTCAATGGCTCCTTCTAGTAGCGGTTTCGATGCGAAGCAATAATCCAAGTGAAATGTAGAGGTGAAAAGACATGTCTTTAATGGGAAGTTTATATGTAGGAGCATCAGGATTACAAAATCATCAAAATGCGCTGAATACAACAGCGCATAATCTTTCTAATATTGACACCAAAGGCTATACAAGGCAACAGGTGACATTAGCGTCTAAGAGTTACGTTACTCTTTCTACAGATCCCAATTCAGTTGCGAATAAGCAAACGGGACTGGGAGTCAGCTATTCCAGCGTAAAACAAGTTAGAGATTATTTTTTAGACAAGACATACCGCAAGGAATCTGGGCGTAGTATGTTTTATCAAGTGACCACTGAAGCTTTAGGTGAAGTGGAAAGTTTGTTGGGAGAGCTTGACGGAGAGGCTTTTCAAATTACAGTAGATGATTTGTGGAAGTCTATTCAAGAGCTGGCAAAGGATCCAAGCAGTTCCATTACACAAGGTGTTTTGGTGCAGCGTGCATCCGAATTTATAGAGCGCTCAGTTGCGGTTTATGAAGGATTGGCTTCTTATCAGCAGAATTTGAACCAACAGATTAAACAGCAAGTTGAACAAATTAATAAATATGGACAAACAATAGTAAAACTTAATGATGAAATTCGCAATATTGAAAGCGGTGGCGTAGAACATGCTAATGATTTACGTGACTATAGAAATCTAATCCTTGATGAGTTATCTAAGTTGGCTAACATTTCATATAGCGAAGATGCAAACTGTAATGTTTCCGTTCGAATTGAAGGAGAAAGTTTTGTATCCATTGACCATTGCTATGAAATTGGTTTGGATGTGGATCCAACTACTGGATTTTACACACCATTTTGGCCACAGAATGCTTCTTATACGATGACTGCAGAGGGAGCGAGAAAGTATATTATTGATGGCGCCGAAGTGTTTGATTTAAGCAGAGAAATTTTATCAGATTTAGATACTGATATTGGTGGATTAAAATCTATGCTTCATGCACGTGGTGACCATGAGGCAGATTATACGGATATAGTGAATGGTAATTATGATAACATATCAAACTCTGTAGTCATGAATATAGAAGCAGAGTTTGATCAACTAATACATAATGTAGCATCTAAAATTAATGAAATTTTAGCTAAGGCAGCAGGAGTAACAACTGGCGATATCACGTTACCAGGTGGAAAAATATTGAAAGATGTTAAGTATTGTGAATCAGATATAGGTGGATACATGAGAATGGAAGATGGAAGTCCTATTCAACTGTTTAACAAGATTACCACTCCTGGTTATGAAAAGGTAACAGATATTAATAATAAAGAAATATGGATTTATATAGAAGAGGACATGAATAATGATGAGACGGTATATTCTGTAAAAAATCTTCAAATTAATCAAGCCCTTATGCAGGAACCATCTAAATTGGGATTTATGATTGATAATACGATAGATACAGAAACCATTGATGCCTTAAAAGCCTCATTTACAGAAGAAATATATAAATTAAATCCTAATGTTAACAAGAGAACTACCTTTGCAGATTACTATAAAGACTTAGTAGCTCAAGTAGCCAATACTGGTTTTATAAATGATAGTATTTATGCCAATCAGCAAACCACGGTAGAAACCGTACAAAATGCAAGAGATCAAGTAATTGGTGTTTCTTCAGATGAAGAACTTGCTAATATGATAAAATTTCAAAATGCGTATAATGCGTCTAGTCGATATATTAATGTAATTAGTGAATTGCTAGAACACATTATTACCACATTAGGAGTATAAGGAGGAGAATTATGCCATCACAATTTTTTGGACTTAATATAGCATATACTGGGTTATTGGCAAGTAATGCAGCAATAAATACCACTTCCAATAATATTTCTAATGTTCATACCCCAGGCTATAGCAGACAACAAGTAGTACAGCAGGCAGGGAACGCATTGCAAGTATTTGAAAAATACGGTTGTGCAGGTGCGGGTGTAGAAACCTTGGCTATTGAGCGAGTTAGAGATGAGTTTTACGATGTTAAATATTGGAACAATAATACTAAAGCTGGTGAATACGACATTAAACAGTATTATATGAATCAAATAGAAACATATTTTGATGATGCTGGTGTAAATGCAGGATTTAAAACAGTTTTTGATAAATTAATGATTAATGCAATGCAAGCACTTCTTAATGATCCTAGCAGTTCCGCTGCAAAAAACCAATTCATAGGATTTGCAGGAGATTTGGTAAAGTATTTTAATGGACAAGCAGGCAACTTGGAGAATTTGCAAAAAGACGTGAATCAGGAGATTAAGCTGAAAGTAGATGAAGTAAACGCTTTGGCTGGAGAAATTGCTACGTTGAATGAGCAAATCAATATAATTGAAATGGGTAGCGGGAAAGCCAATGAGCTTCGCGACCGTAGAACACTTTTGCTAGATCAGCTATCAGAAATAGTGGATGTAGAAGTAACAGAGATGCCTATTATTGATACTAATAATCCTGAACGTGAAACAGGAGGAACTAGATATATTATAAAAATTGCAGGCGGAAATATGCTGGTAGACGGAAATGAATATAACGGCTTGGAATGTGTGGCAAGAAACTCATATGAAAAAGTGAATCAAACAGACATTGATGGATTATATGATGTGTATTGGAGTAATGGACAGAAGTTTAATCTATATAATCCTAATATGGGGGGCAACCTTGTTGGCTTGATACAAATGCGAGAAGGTAATAATGGCGAATACTTTTCTGGTAAAATCACTGGTATTGGTAATGTAACTGGCGATGACAATATAAACAGAGACACTGTTACTGTTACAGTTACCAAAGGATATTTACAAGATATAAATAAATGTAATTTATCAGACCAAGGTGGTGTTATCGATTTAGGCAATCAATTATTCTATTATGATTCTTGGGAATATACTAGTACTTTTGATAGCAATGGCGATGAAGTTTGTAGCTATACATTTACCTTATCTGATAATAGCAAAAATAGTACAAGAATTACCAATGATAGAGTGAATAAAGAAGCTTCTATAGGAAAAAGTATTAATTATCAAGGTATTCCTTATTATATGTCACAGATGAATGAATGGGTTCGTACCTTCTCTCAAAAGTTTAATGATATATTAAAAAGTGGATATTCAGGTGATAATCCAGGGTGTATATTATTTACTGGTGATCAGAAAACGTCAGGTGATCAACTTGATTTCCCAGATGGCTCTCGATATGAACATCAGGACTATCAAACCTACCTTGCAAAGGTAAAAGACCTTGTGGATAACCATGGCTTGACAGATGCAGACGCTAGAAAACAAGCGGCTATTACTGTTAATGTAAATGATGACAGTTACTATGCGTTAAATGCTAAGAATTTTAGTATATTAACTGCCATGTTAAATGATCCAACTTTGCTGGCAACTAAGAAAAATCCAGGCACTGATGTAGAAAATGACGATTTACTTCTGGAATTAAAGGATATGGCTTACAATTCAGATAAAATGAGCTTTCGAGGATGCAATGCTTCCGAATTCTTACAATGTATATTATCTGATGTAGCACTGAATGCTAGTCGTGCTAATACTTTTGCAGAAACCTTTAGAAATATGGCAAATACAATTGATAATCAAAGAATTTCCAAATCTGGTGTAGACGAGGATGAAGAAGCACTTAATTTAGTAAAATTTCAAAATAGTTTTAACTTAGCTTCTAAAATGATACAGGTTTTAACTGAAATATATGACCAATTGATATTACAGACGGGCGTCTAAGAAAGGCTTGGGTTAAACATGAGAATAACTAATAAAATTATTCAAAATAATAATTTAAATAATATTAATACCAACAAAATATATCAGGATAGGTTGAGTACACAGATGTCTACTCAGAAAAAAGTAAATCGCCCTTCTGATGATCCTGTAGTTGCCATTCGTGCACTTAGACTACGAGGAAGTGTAAGCGAGGTAACTCAATATTATAGTAAAAATATACCTGATGCAGAAAGCTGGCTAGAGGTAACAGAAGGTGCTTTGAAGAATTTAACTGAGATTTTAACAGATATGCGTAGTCAGTGTGTTAAAGGAGCCAACGGAGATTTAACATCTGCGGATAGAGAGATTGTTTTAGAGCAATTAAAATCTTTAGGAGAAGAAGTTTACGCTACTGGAGATGCTGATTATGCAGGTCGATATGTATTTACTGGACATCGTACATCTACTTCTTTGAGTTTTCCGGAAAGTGAAACATTAAAATATAAAATTAAAGAACAATTAGATTCCTCTGGAATTGATACCATAAGGGTCATAAAAGACGGTAACTTAACTGACTTGAATTCTGGCAATTACGCTAGTATTAATATTAAGGAGAATGATGTTGAATATGTAGATGTTTACCGTATACGTTTGGCTTATAATGATTGTGATACTGTTGTACCACCCACAATTAAGTACATAGACGAGAACAATGTCGAGCAAACGTTGACAGCTTCTGTTATCAGTTCTAGTAATGATCCTTATTCGCAAGTGGGTGATGATCCTACCCCCCCTGCTAATGAAAAGAAAGTTGTATTTGTACCAGAGACAGGCGAAGTGTTAGTAAGTAAGGATGTATATACCGCATTAATGACCACCAAGGATGATACGAATACTTCTACAACTGATGAAGGTGAAATTCGCGTATCTTATGAGAAAAGTAATTGGCAAAAAGGAGACTTACGTCCAGAACATTATTTTGCTTGCGAATCTACAGACGGTACCAAAACAATATCTTACAATGCATCTTATCTTGATGGTAAAGTGGAGAGACAAAATATTGAGTATGATGTAGGATTTAATCAAACTATTCGTATTAATTCCACAGCAGATGAATGCTTTAACCATGGCATCGGTCGTGAAGTGGACGATTTAGTAACGGCTTTACAGGATGTGGTTGATACAGAAAAAGTAGTTGATACCTTAAAAGATTTGCTTAAGTTTGCTACTGGTGCAGATAAAACCTCCATTGAAAGTCGTCTTAATGCAGCACAAAAATCACTTTCTTTAAAGAAAGACAAAACTCAGAAAATGTTTGAGGGTGGTATTACTGCTATGCAAGGATACTTAGATAGTTCAAATCTATGTATTACAAATTGTGGTACTAGATCCAGTAAATTACAATTAATAGAAAATAGAATGCAATCACAGAAAACTACGTTTGAAACACTTAAGAGTAATAATGAGGATGTAGATATTACTGAAGTAGTTATTCAGTTAGGAAGTGCTGAATTAACCTATCAGGCAGCACTTATGGCAACAGGAAAAGTAACTCAAACAACCTTGTTGAATTATATTTAAAGGCATAGTAAAATATAAGCAGAAGCGTATTATTATAATTTATCTAAGGGAGGCTCTTATGAAGACAAACACAAAAGCATTTGGAGAAATTGAGATAGAAGATGATAAATTAATTATATTTGAGAATGGGATTGTGGGTTTTTCGGAATTAACCAAATTTATTCTATTGCATGATGAAGAAGAAGGTAGTGGAGTAGGTATCCATTGGTTACAATCCATTCAAGAACCAGGATTTGCAATGCCTGTTATGAATCCTCTCGTGGTTGCATCAGAGTATAATCCGGAGGTGGAAGATGAATTACTAAAACTTTTGGGTCCTGTGAATGCAGATGATCTCTTAGTGCTTGTAACTGTAAGTATACCTAGTGATTTGACTCAAATAAGTGTGAATTTACAAGGTCCTATTGTTATAAATGCAGCAACCAAGAAAGCTTGCCAAATTATTGTGGATGGAGAACAGTATCCGGTGAAATACCCTATATATGACATTCTGCAATCTAAGAAAGCAGGTGAGTAATTATGCTAGCTTTATCTAGAAAGAAAAATGAAGCAATTATAGTTAATAACAATATAGAAATTACAATTCTTGAAATTAAAGGCGATCAAGTTAAAATTGGTATAACTGCTCCAAAAGAGGTGCCTATTTACCGCAAGGAAGTTTATATTCAGATTCAAGAATCTAATAAAGAAGCAACTAATGCAGAAGGAATAAAGGCATTAAAAGAATTATTTAAATAATTTCTATTAACTTTATTAAAAACCAACCGATAATCTGAATAGGATAGTGTTTTTAATAACATATTAACAAAGAGGTGCAACAGGAGTGCGCTTGCTCGATACACATGGAGGTGTTTAGGATGGCAATGGAACCTTTGGGTAGCATTATGAGTATTCAATCTCAAGGAATGGTACAAACGAAACCCACTCAAACGAAACCTACTCAAACCAAGGATAATAATCCTCAGGTTAGTAATGCCACGGTTTCAAATATTGAACCAGTTGACAAAACTATTAGCATTGTAGAAGATGCGAGAAGTAAAGGTGGCACGAATAGTGGAGAGAATTGGAGTCAACAGTCACAAGCTAATGAACAGAAGAATGATGGTATTCGTAAAGCGGTAGAAAAGCTTAATAAGAATATGTCACAATCGAAAGCAATTTTCGGAATTCACGAAAGTACGAATCGTGTTATGATTAAAATTGTGGATAAAGAGACCAAAGAATTAATTAGAGAATTTCCAGCAGAACAGACGTTGGATATGATTGCCAAAGCGTGGGAGTTGGCAGGAATATTAGTGGATGAAAAACTTTAATAGCATATTAATCATATTTTAAAAAGCACCGAACTGTTTAGTGAAAACATCTTGGTGCTTTTTATTCCTTTGTTTTATCTAATATGCACTAAATATTTCAGTCTATGTGGTCGATACATTATGTAGAAAATAAATATAAAAATTTTATGAACACTAACATATGAACCGAAGAGATAGGAGGATTCAACATGGCAATAAGACTAACAGGGATGAACTCTGGGCTAGATACAGAGACAATCATTAAAGAAATGGTACAGGCAAGACAAGTAAAAGTAGATAAATTAAAAAAATCTCAGACTTCATTAGAATGGAAACAAGACATATGGAAAGCATTAAATACTAAAGTATTTAATTTTCATAGATCAGTATTAGGCGATTTGAGATATCAAGGTTCTTTCTCTAAGAAGATAAGTTCGGTTTCAAATAGCAATGTTGCTACGGTACTGACTTCTGACACTGCTATGAATAGTGTACAAAGCTTGAAAATTGATGAAATAGCTCGAGAGGGTTACCTTACTGGTGGTAAAATAGCCAAATCTGATGGTACCAATGCAGCATCAGATACTAAGTTAACGGAATTGGGTATTGCAGAAGGTAGCAAATTTGAAATTACAGTAGGCAAGAAAACCACAGAGATTACCATTGACAAAGACACTACTATAAGTAGTTTGTTAGGTGATTTACAAGGTGCTGGCGTAAATGCTAACTTTGATACCAAAACAAATAGATTTTATATTGGTGCAAAAGATAGTGGTGTGGATAACGATTTCCATTTAACAGCTACTACTGCTAATGGAACAGATGCATTAAGCAAGCTGGGAATTTTAAGCTACGATGATGGTGTCAAAGCTGTTTATGAAGAGTATGCAAAGCTGAATACAGACAGTGTAGCAAAAGATGCAAAATTAAATGAACTATTTACAGCTGCAGCAGCTAACTATGCGACAAGAAGAGAAACTGTTAATGAGAACATTGATACACTAAAGAAAAATATCGCTGATGTAAAAACCGCTTACCAAGATGCCTATGGCAGTGATCCGGATTATGGTAATTTTGATGATTTAATCAACAACGTAGGTGGTGCATTAGATGATTTAAAACAGAAAATCACTGATTTAAAGGCAATAGACCCAAGCACAATTACTGAAGATGAAAAGAATGAATTAAATAAGTTAACAGGTATTAAGAGTTTTACAGATGGTCATGAGACCCTGACCACTAATTTGCAAACATTGGAAACAGAATTAGCTGATATAAATACATATATTGATGTTGATGGAGCAGCTACAAATAAGCTGAAAAATGAGATTATTCCTCAATTAGAAGCTAAAATAACGGAAAGCATAGCTAAGTTAAGTACTTGGCCACCTTCATCTCCTACGGATCCTATAGCAAATGCTACTAAGATAGACGGATTGGATTCAGAAATATATTTGAATGGAGCATACTTTACTTCATCAAGTAATACATACGAAATTAATGGATTGACAATTACATGTAATGCCAAAACAGATCCTGCTGAGAATGTTACAATAACTACACAGGATGATATAAGTGGCATCTACGATATGGTTAAGAAATTTGTTACAGGATATAGTTCATTGATAAATGAAATGGATAAGCTTTATAATGCTGAGTCTGCAAAGGGATATACACCGTTAATTGATGAAGAAAAAGAAGCTATGTCTGAGAAAGAAATAGAAAAATGGGAACAAAAAATTAAAGATTCCTTATTACGTAGAGATGATACGTTAAGTTCTGTATCAAGTGCGATGAAAGAGATTATGGCTGGTGGAGTATCAGTAAATGGGACGACTATGTACCTAAGTGATTTTGGTATTGAAACTTTAGGTTATTTTGAAGCAGGGGATCATGAAAAGGGTGCATATCATATTCATGGTGATGAAGAAGATGCAACAGTTAGTGATAAAGAAAACAAATTGAAAAAGATGATTAGTACTGAACCAGAAACAGTAATGGAATTCTTTAATAAGTTAACTGATACTTTGTATAATAGAATTACTGAATTAGGTAGTGCAGTAGAGGGATTCAGCAGTTCTTTCACCTTATATGACAACCTAAGGATGAAGTCAGACCATAAAGATTATGAATCTAAGATTAAAGCAGCAGAGAAAAAATTAAAAGACTATGAAGATAAATGGTATAAAAAATTCTCAGCTATGGAAGTTGCATTGGCAAAAATGCAATCTAATGCCAGTGCCATTACAGGTTTATTAGGAGGAGCATAAAATGGCGTTACCAAATGCATATGCGGCGTATGGCAATAATAAAGTTTTAACAGCGTCCCCATCAGAACTTACCTTGATGCTTTATGAGGGAGCGATTAAATTCTGTAATATTGCGATGGACGCTATTGATAAAAAAGATGTTCAAAAAACACACGATAATATAGTCAAGATCCAACGAATTATTGACTACTTGCGTGTTACATTGGATATGAAATATTCAGTATCACAAGATTTTGATCGAATCTACGAATATATTTCTTCCAAATTAATCGAAGCTAATATTAAAAAAGAAATAGAAATTTTACAAGAAGTATATGATCATTTGAAAAGTATAAGAGACAATTGGAAAGAGGTTATGCTCATCAACAAGGGGAAAGGAGCGGTATGATTAAACAATATCTTTCTATATTGATTGACAGCCTTAAGAAAAAAAATATATTACTAGATGATGTGTTTCGGATTTCCAAACAGCAAAACGAACTTTTACAACAAGCCACAATAGATTTTGAACTCTATGATCAGGAGGTGGATGAAAAAGATAAATTCATTCAACAATTGATAAAGATAGAGGAAGGGTTTGAATTAATCTACGAAAAGATTAAGGATGAGCTCCCACAAAGAAAAGTGGAATTTAAAGAAGAAGTTCAAGAATTGCAAGAATATATTGCGCTTATTATGGAAAAAAGTATGACTATTCAAGCGTTGGAGAATAGAAATCAACAAATAATACAACAGTCATTGCAAGAAGAACGCAAAAAATTAGGGGAAGGAAGACGTTCTTCTAAAGTGGCTATGGATTACTATCAAACGGTTAGTAAAAATAAAGTTTCGCCTCCTCAATTTATGGATCGGAAGCAGTAATAAAAACATAATATGTTCAAATTAACATGTTTGCTTTTATATTTATTATTTCTCGTAAGTGCAATTTCGTTGTGGTTTAGGGAAACAAGTTGACATAAATACTTATCTTTTTATTAAGTGGCTTGTCAAAGACCACGTAATATCGTATATTGTAAGAAGGATATCACAAGAAAGAGCGGAGGAATAATATGACGAAAGCAGAGATATTAAAAAAAGAAATATTGCGACAATATCGTAGCGTGCGCCAATTTGCTATGGAAATGAATATTCCATATAGTACATTGGTAACTGCATTAGAGCGTGGTATTGAGGGGATGGCTTACGGAACTGTAATCAAAATGTGCGATAAGCTTAGTTTGAACCCAGTTGATTTTACATCTTTGGAGAGGAATGCATCATTGGGGGCACAACTTTTAGAAAATCGTGTGATGCAATATTATGTAAAATTAAATCAGGCTGGAAGAGATAAAGTTCTAGAGCTGATGGATGATTTTGTTCAAATTGAGAAGTATAAAGCTAAAAGTAAAAGAATGAATAAATATATTGGTTAATTATTGATAATGTAAATAAGGTGTTTTTGTGATATACCTAATAATAGTTAAAGAGGATTACAATGAAATATGATTATCTTATAGTAGGTACCGGTCTGTATGGATCGGTATTTGCTTATGAAATGCAAAAAGCTGGAAAAAAATGTTTTTTAATTGATAAGAGAGAACATGTAGGGGGCAATATTTACACTAAAAGCATTAATGATATTTCTGTTCATATATATGGTGCGCATATATTCCATACATCAAACAAAAAGATATGGGATTATGTGAATCAATTTGCTGACTTCAATCATTATGTCAATTCACCAATTGCTATTTATAAAGATGAATTATACAATCTCCCCTTTAATATGAATACATTTAGTAAAATGTGGGATGTGCGTACACCAAATGAAGCAAAAGCTAAGATAGAGGAACAACGTGAACAATGTAAGGTGGAAAATCCAGCTAATTTAGAAGAACAGGCATTGTCGTTGGTTGGGCGCGATGTATATGAAAAACTGATTAAAGGATATACCGAAAAACAATGGGGAAGGGACTGTAAAGAGCTGCCTTCTTTCATTATTAAACGCTTGCCAGTACGCTTTACCTATGATAACAATTATTTTACAGATAGGTATCAAGGTATTCCCGGCGGTGGCTATACAGGAATTGTAGAAAAACTTTTAAAAGATATACCAATGCAGCTTGGTGTATCCTATAAGGACTTTTTGCAACAAAATGAAGCAAAGGGAGAAAACGCAGATACTTATAAACGTATTGTTTATACAGGTATGATTGATGAATATTTTGACTATAGATTAGGGGAATTACAGTATCGTTCTCTTCGGTTTGAGCATGAAATATTAGATAAATGTGACAATTATCAAGGAAATGCAGTGGTTAATTATACGGAAAGGGAGATACCCTATACACGTATTATTGAGCATAAGCATTTTGAGTTTGGCAATCAACCCAACTCAATTATTACAAGGGAATACCCAGCAAATTGGGAGAAGGGGGAGGAACCTTATTACCCAATTAATGATGATAGGAATAATGCGTTGTTTGCACGTTATCAAGAACTTGCAAATAATGAGAAAAATGTACTGTTTGGTGGCCGTTTGGGGCAGTATCGTTATTTCGATATGGATAAAGTCATTGAGGCAGCATTGGAAATGGTAGATAGTGAACTAAAGTAGTTGATTAAGCTGATAAATAAAACCATATAATAAAGGCGAGTAGAAAAAAATCTACTTGCCTTTTTTAAATTATATGTTATTATAAATATAGTTTGAATATCAAATGAATTGAATTTCAAATGATGTGGCACACAATTTGGGAAAGCATGGAGGACGAATGCTATTATGTGGATTGACGCAATTAACGATTTGGAAAACCGAAGAGAAAAAGCTGTACTTGGCGGTGGACAGCTTAAAATAGATAAACAGCATGGACAAGGAAAATTAACAGCAAGAGAGCGAATTGAAATATTATTGGATCAAAATACTTTTGTAGAAGTTAACAATTTTGTGGAATCTCGCATTGATGATTTTGACTTAGATAAACGCCGTGTTCTTGGTGATGGAGTTGTAACGGGGTATGGTGAAATAGATGGAAGACTTGTATTTGTGACAAGTGAAGATTTTACAGTAATAGGTGGAACGTTAGGAGAATATCATTCTTATAAAATTGCACATATTCAAGATATGGCGATGAATGCAGGGGCTCCTATTATTTGCATTAATGATAGTGGAGGAGCGAGAATTGAAGAAGGGATATCCTCTTTAAGTGGATATAGTGGAATGTTTCTGCGTCACACTAAGGCTTCAGGTATGATTCCTCAAATTGCAGTAATTCTAGGTCCCTGCTCTGGCGGAGCATGTTATGCACCTGCAATTTGTGATTTTATTTTTATGGTACAGGATATTTCAAAGATGTTTATTACTGGTCCGAATGTTGTTAAGACGGTTATTAATGAAGAGGTAAGTGTAGAGGAGTTGGGAGGCGCACAAGTACATGCTCAAAAAAGTGGAGTATCACATTTCACTTATTCATCAGAGCAGGAATGTTTGATGGGGGTGCGTAAACTAATTCATTATTTACCAAGCAATTTTGAAGAGAAAGCACCTGTTGTTTTCCCCATTGAAGAAAAGGAATCTCTTTTGTTTTCAGTTAATAAGATGTTTAATAAACTATCTTTAAAGAAAAAGGATAATTATTATAAAGAAGAAAATCCATGTTTACGAATTCAAAGTATAGTGCCTGATAATTCTCGTAATGCTTATGATGTAAAAAGAGTGATTGAATGTATTGCGGACAAAGGAAGTTTCTTTGAAGTGCAAAAGGATTTTGCACAAAATGCTGTTGTTGGATTTGCGAGAATGAATGGTGAAAGCGTTGGTTTTGTGGCTAACCAACCTAATCATATGTGTGGTTCTTTGGATTACCATGCTTCGGATAAAATGGCTAGATTTATACGTTTCTGTGATTGTTTTGGTCTTCCGCTGGTTACCCTTGTGGATGTTCCGGCTTTTTTACCAGGAACGGGACAGGAGCATAATGGTATAATTCGTCATGGTGCAAAAGTATTGTATGCTTATTCGGAAGCTACAGTTCCTAAAATATCTCTAATTATGCGGAAGGCTTATGGGGGTGCTTATATTGCTATGAATTCCAAAGAAATGGGAGCTGACATGGTATTTGCATGGCCAATAGCAGAAATTGCAGTAATGGGAGCCGAGGGAGCAGTAAATATAGCATTTAAGCGCAAGATTCATTCAGCTGATGACCCAGAAGCAATGCGAGTGCAATGTATTAAAGAATATGAAAAACGTTTTTTAAATCCCTACGTAGCTGCTTCCAGAGGTTTTGTAAATGAAGTGATTAAACCAGAAGAAACAAGAGAACGTATAATTAAGTCGTTAAAAGCCCTTAAAAATAAAAAAGTGAATGTTCCTCGCAAAAAACACGGAAACATTCCTTTATAATATAAGTGTTATTAAGTAATCCTCGTATTTATATTAAAAATAAAAAAGCATATCTTCTATGATAAATTAGAGGGTATGCTTTTAACAATATCCATTAAACAACATTCCGCTATAAGCGCTAGTTATATAAGGACTAAAGAAAGTACGATGAGGGTTCTTGTAAACCACCATGGTTTTCTCCACATAATTCATAGGATCAATGGATACTTGTGTTGTTTTTCTTAATAATTGACTAGTAAACCCTTTTAAAAATCCGAAAGTCTGATCTAAATCTTCTGATTGAGAGATGGAATCGCTCATAACAGCTTTGTCAACACTTAACAGTCCATCTTCTTGAAAGGTGATTCCCATTTGTTCGAATGAATCATTGTACAAAGAGGTGATTTCGTTCATTTCGCGAACTAATTGCTGGCTTCTAGGTTGATTATCTATATGTTCAGTAACCGATTTTATAAAATCATTATATCCCTTTGCTAAGAAATCTACATTGTCAGTTAGAGATTCAGTATCTGTCTTTAGACCAACAGTTACAATTTCCCCTTCTGGGCAAATACCAACTAAATCCACTTCAAACATCTTGCCTACCGTAAAATGGTTGGACGTAGCGGAACGATCTTCCCCATTAATAGAAAAAACGGAATTTGAAGGTTCGTGGCTTACGAAATCTAGACCAAAATACTTTACGGTACCGGAAGCTTTAGTAGTATGTTTATCACTTATATTAAAAATCATGGGCTTTCCAAAAGGAGTTCCGGTTGCATTCGAAGTAAGCTTTAATGAGGTTTTGTTCTCCGACTCAATCAAATCAACGTTTATTCCTATATCTGCATTGTTAATCAAACGTGACAAGCGCTCTTGTATATCGCGGTTGCGCTCTCCTTTGTCTATAGAAAACTGAAATTCATAATTCATATCTGCAATTGCAACATCAAATGAATACGTATTGGGTGATAACGTTGTTTCTGAATTTTTTAAAAAAGTTCCCAAATTTTCCTGAGGGGATGCTAGTGCGTGTACCTCTAAGTTAAAAGAAGGAGATGCATCGATTACATTTTGGGAACCTACAAACTTAGCGGTAACAACTTCTTTGTTAGAGGTAGATGCTGCTTTATGATTGGACAATCCTTGTTCATTAAGAGCTCCAACAGATGCTAAATTATTATAAAACTGTCGGGCGTTTTCCTTAATGGCAACAGCATATTTGTGTGTTTGTTTATTATTAGTAGGAAGATACCAAGGGGATTCTTTATTCAACTTGACAATAGTGTTGTAAATACCACGAAGTTCACTTTTTTTATGTGAATCAAATTTTGTTGTACATTTTGGTGCGTATGTGGTAAGATAGTTATTGTAAATGTTATTTAATACAGCACTCATTTTCATGCCCCCCTTTCTTCCTAAGATATGATGTGTTTTTATATGATAACATATATTGGTAATGTAACCATTTATTGCAAATAGGCACAATACGTGTAATATATAATTTATCGTATCACGAAAATACTTAAAATACAATAGTTCTTAGAACGAACTCGTTAAATATTTAATTTTTCTATTGAAAAAGATTGACGTTCTTATACTATGTGTGGTATATTATTCACGCGAGATAAGATTTAGGTCTTTTTTTTATGCCTAATTTTAGTATAACCCACACTGAAATTGGCACAAGCGCAATTGAATAAAAACAGTAAGATTAGATATTACACGGAGGTGGAAATATGCGCACAAAGATTACATTAGCATGTACAGAATGCAAGCAACGTAACTACAATACTACTAAGGAAAAGAAAAATCATCCTGAAAGAATGGAAACAAAAAAATATTGTAGATTTTGTAAAACTCATACTATGCACAAAGAAACCAAATAATTCTACGGTCTAGTATTGTAAAGGAGAAGAAAATGGGAGATTCCGCAGAAAAGACAGCGAAAACAGTAGATTCCGCAGAAAAGACGGCGAAAAAAGTTAATCCTGTAATAGCGTTTATCAAAAAAGTATTGTTAGCAATCAAAACTTTTTTTGTAGATACTCAAGCAGAATTTAAGAAAATTTCATGGCCTGACAAAAAATCCACATATAAGCAAGCAGTTGCGGTTGTTGCGATTTCTGTAGTTGTTGGAGTTATCATTGCTGTGTTGGATTGGATAGTTCAGTACGGTGTGAGTTTCTTAACATCAATTTAGAGCGAGGGTGGATTATATGGCAGAGGCAAAATGGTATGTAGTGCATACGTATTCTGGATATGAAAACAAGGTCAAAGCCAATATTGAGAAGACTATTGAGAATAATAAACATCTTGTAGAACAGATTTTAGAAGTAAGAGTTCCTATGCAGGATGTTGTTGAAATGAAGAATGGTGCTAAGAAGACTGTTCAGAAGAAAATGTTCCCAGGTTATGTGCTTCTTAATATGGAAATGAATGATGACACGTGGTATGTTGTTCGTAATACACGTGGCGTAACAGGATTCGTAGGACCGGGAAGTAAACCGGTACCACTCACTGAAGCAGAGATGAAACCCCTAGGGATTAAAACTGATAATGTTTCTATAGATTTTGCAGAAGGCGACAGTATTGCTGTTGTTGCAGGCGTATGGAAGGACACAGTTGGTGTTGTTCAGAAACTTGATTTTAGCAAGCAAACAGCTACAATTAATGTAGAAATGTTTGGAAGAGAAACACCAGTTGAAATTAGTTTTGCAGAAGTGAGAAAGTTTTAAGTTTATTTAGATATTTAATTCCAGAATTGGAATTAAAATATAGGCAACATGTAAGGGAATGGATTATGTTCCCAGTGGGAGCAGGTAATGGTGAGAACCATAAGGACCTGCGCCGAAATACCACATTATAGGAGGTGCCACAATGGCAAAAAAAGTTACAGGATATATTAAGTTACAAATTCCTGCCGGAAAAGCTACACCGGCTCCACCAGTTGGTCCTGCACTTGGACAACATGGTGTTAATATTGTTGAATTTACAAAACAGTTCAACGCTAGAACAGCTGACAAAGGTGATGTAATCATCCCTGTTGTTATTACTGTATATGCAGACAGAAGTTTTAGTTTTGTTACCAAGACTCCACCTGCACCAGTACTGTTAAAGAAAGCATGCAACCTAAAATCTGGTTCTGCAGTACCTAACAAGACTAAAGTAGCTACCATTTCTAGAGCTAAAGTTCAAGAAATAGCAGAGATAAAGATGGCAGATTTAAATGCAGCAAGTATGGATGCAGCTATCAGTATGATTTCCGGTACTGCTCGTAGCATGGGTATTGTTGTAGAAGACTAATAACAATAAAAAATTGGGAGACAATTTGTAATTGTCGTTAGAACCTAGGAGGTAAAATAATGAAACGTGGTAAAAAATATAATGAAGCTGCTAAATTAGTTGATCGTGCAGTATTTTATGAACCAGAAGAAGCTATTGCTATCGTAAAGAAAACAGCAGTAGCAAAATTTGACGAAACCATTGAATTGCATATTAGAACTGGTTGTGATGGACGTCATGCTGAACAGCAGATTCGTGGTGCAGTAGTTCTGCCTAACGGAACTGGTAAAACTGTTAAAGTTCTTGTTTTCGCAAAAGGTGATAAAGTAGCAGAAGCAGAAGCTGCTGGCGCGGACTTTGTTGGTGGAGATGAGTTGATTCCTAGAATCCAAAATGAGGGATGGTTGGACTTTGATGTTGTAGTAGCAACTCCTGATATGATGGGTGTTGTTGGACGTCTTGGTAAGGTTCTTGGTCCAAAAGGATTAATGCCTAACCCTAAGGCTGGTACTGTAACAATGGATGTTGCTAAAGCAATTGCAGACATCAAAGCTGGTAAAATTGAGTACAGACTTGATAAGACTAACATTGTACATGCTCCTCTTGGAAAAGCATCTTTTACAGA